>CAZIAN010000113.1:0-11896 GCA_964537355.1 uncultured Pirellulales bacterium
GATAATTACCGGGAGTCTGTTTAATGAAAACAAAAGTCTCATATCTTCTACTTATCTATATTTGTATTTCTTCCAGCGGAAAACATTATAATGTAAAAGTTGACGAATTGAGCCAGCAAAAACTCATCGCATGGGTTGATGCGATGTGTCCTTATCGTGGCGATGAGGAAGTCAGACAGATCGAGGATCACGAGTTTCAGGGGATCGACTGGCTGGCTATGCGACCTCAAATCAAAATGCACCCGTGGTAGTAAGGCCAGGGCCAATAGATAATGGCCCCTAAAACACCAAGGGCTCAAACGATTACAAGTAAGGAGATAATATTATGTTTCGCAATACTGTGACAATGATAATTTTACTGTATGTCTTGGCGGTTTGTCCTGTTTCTGCAACTGTTCCAAGCGGAGTAAACCTTGCTAAGCTGGATAACTGGGACATTGTAATAGCAAAAAACGCTTCGCCAAGCGAAATTTACGCCGCTGAAGAATTCCAAAGCCATTTTTCTCAGGCAAGCAATATTCACCTGCCAGTTGTCAGTAAACCTGAGCCCACTACGAACGGACAGCATCATATCTTCATTGGTTCAAGCCCAGCTATGCGTGCCAGCAACGTCGGTTTCAGTACAGACGAGTTTGGGCAGGAGGATTTTCGCATTATCGTACGAGATGATAACATTGCGATAGCCGGCCAGTCGCAGGCGGGGACACGGGGAACACTTTACGGCGTTTATACTTTCCTTGAAGATTATGTCGGGGTGCGATTCCTCACAGTTGACCATACTTATGTACCCAAGATAGGGACATGGCGGGTCATTGGACCTTTGGACCGTTTTTATCATCCGCCGTTGCGTTTCCGCTGGAGCTATTACGGTGAAACCAACAGAAATCCTGAGTTCGCCGCTCGAATTCGTGTAAATACCGTTACTGATGACGCAAAGCTGGGCGGCAAGACGGGACTGAATCTCATAAACCACAGCTTTTTTCACTATCTCTCATCGAAGGAATACGGTAAGGAACATCCGGAATATTTTGCCCTCGTCGATGGTGAGCGCAAACTGGAGATGGGGGGAGGAGGGCCGGAACTGTGTCTGACCAATCCCGATGTCCTGCGAATAGTTATCGATAAGATTTTAGACGCTCTCAAGAAACACCCCACGATGGAGAATGTATCAGTTAGCCAGAACGACAATAACAAATACTGTCGCTGTTCTCGCTGTGCCGCCATTGATGATCGAGAGGGCACTCCAATGGGCTCGCTGCTAACTTTCGTCAATGCCGTGGCTGATGAGGTAGCAAAGGAATATCCGGATGTCATGATAGGCACATTGTCTTACTGGTATTCTCGCAAGCCGCCAAAAACGATCAGACCCCGGCCAAACGTTCAAATACAGTTGTGCAGCATTGAATGCTGTGTTCTACATCCTATCAACGACCCAAAGTGCGAGAAAAATGTACAGTTTTGCCAGGACCTATCTAATTGGGGTAAGATTTGTAAGCATATTTCTATTTGGAACTACAATACGAACTTCAGCAATTATTTACTTCCCTGTCCCAATCTTCGGGTAATAGAATCGAACATCCGGTACTTTGTAGCCAATAATGCGATAGGGATATTTATGCAGGCGGCGGGCAATGCTCTCGGGGCCGAACTGTCCGATTTACGCAATTATGTGATGGCCAATCTACTCTGGGATCCGAGCAAAAGTAGTCGTAAGCTAACAGACGAATTTCTTGATTTACATTATGGCCGCAGTGCCGAGCCAATTCGGCGGTTTATCAATCTGACTCACGAGAACGCACTGGCCAGCGGATTGCATCCGAACTGCTTTGGTAAGGCCAAAGATTATGCAATCGATGAAACCATCACCCAGACAAGTCTCGATGCTTTCGCCGAGGCGATGAAATTGGCCGAAAACGAGACAGTTCGTACTCGTGTGGAAAAGGCCTCAATCTGTGCGTACCGGGCTGCTATTGAACCAATCTGGTATATTAAAGATATATCATCGGTTGAGCCTGACCTGGCCGAGCGAATGCGACCGCCGGTAAAACACTTCCTGGAGCTGTGCAAGAAATATGGTGTTACCCATACCAGCGAACGCAGCAGAATCGAGGTTGAGAATAAACGGCTCAAACGCATCGTTGGACTATAAAGGTTGTGATGGCTTTATATCTCATTTTGACTCTCGCTTGATTCTCGGCCGGTATTCTTTGAACAACTGCCACCCAAGGGGCTGGTAGCTTAAAGCACTGTCAACCCATTTTCAAGGGTGACAGCAAGCTCAAATATATGTCAGTTGAACTTGCAGTGAAATCCCCGGTAATAATGTTCGATGTATATTGTGCAATCACAGGAGGCTTTTATGCGTACAGTATGTTTTTTGGCTTTGATAATGGTTTCCGGCATAATTTGGGTGGACCCTTGCCGGGCAGGAGCAATTGATGGTAACCGATATCGCGTAATTGTATCCACGGATATCGGAGGAGGAGATGAGGATGATATTCAGTCGATGGTCCATTATCTTGTTTACTCGGATCTATTCGACACGGAGGGCCTTATCTCTTCACCTCCCAAACAAGGCAGAGCGAGGGACATATTCAAAGTTATCGATATCTACGCCAAAGACTACCCGAAGCTAAGGACATATTCGACCAGGTACCCAACACCGGAGTATCTGCGTTCGATTACGAAACAGGGTGCAATTGATCCGGCCGGCAAAAAAGGGTATGGCAAAGCGACCGAAGGTTCCCGTTGGATCATTGAATGCGCAAGGAAAAATGACAAACGGCCATTGTATATTCTTGTGTGGGGTTCAATAACCGACGTTGCCCAAGCTCTACATGACGAACCAGCGATCAAGGAGAAAATTCGTGTTCATTTCATAGCCTCTTGGAATCAGCGGCAGGACGAGAACTCTTTTCGGTATATTGACAGGCATCACAGCGATTTGTGGTTGATTCATAACGACTCGACATTTCGGGGGTGGTACATGGGGGGCAGCAACAAAGGCGACCTCGGAAATAAATCCTTTGTAACTACACATATCAAAGGCCACGGTGCGCTGGGCGATTATTTTGCGCCGCTTAAAGGCGGCGGCATCAAGATGGGCGACACACCGACAGTTGCCTGGCTTCTTTACGGAACGCCGGAGGATCCGACAAGGGAAAGCTGGGGTGGTCAATTCATTAAGAAACCGGGACGCCCCAATTGGTGGACGGACGATCCGGCACCGGAACAGACCGAATCGGGCAAGCCCGGTGCCCGCACGGTGAACAAATGGCGGGTGGACTATCTTCGACATTTCCAAAAGCGTATGGATCGATGCAAAAAACACAAAGAATAACACATATCATTCCATTTATTCATTCGAGCCGGCAGTCTTCCGAATTAAGCCTTGCCAAATCATGCACTTATGCTATACTTCTTTCTCTTTATCAGATTATGGAGGTCGGAAGTGACAAAAGGCATAAGAACAAACGCATTGCTCATTATTATACTCATCATCGGCTTATTATCGATTGATACCTGTTTTGGAGAAACAAAGACATATCAACATCGTGGGTTTTCTGAGGTGTCTCTAAAAACCGGCGGTAAAATAATCAATCCCTATACGGATGTTAAGTTCGAGGTGGTTTTCGAGCGGCCGGACCGTTCGACAGTAGTAGTTGACGGTTTCTATGATGGCCAGAGCACCTTCAAGGCCAGAGCATACTGTGATACAATTGGTAGATGGCGATGGAGGTCTTCTTCCAACAATCCGGATTTGGACAAGAAAAGCGGTGTGTTCGAAGTCAAAGCCTCATCTCTCAAAGGCAAGCTGCGGCTGCACATGAAAGACCCGCGTCAGTTTGCTTATGATAATGGTGAATGGTTTCTGCATATAGGCGATACAGGGTATAGGTATGTAACGCAGACTGAGCCAAAATGGAGAGAATATATAGACCAGGCTACTAAAATGGGAGCTACCAAGATTAGGACGTGGTTCTGTCAGGCGCGGTCGGATGTTCAAATTCTTTTCTCAAATGAGCGAAGAGAATTGAATCTCGCATACTGGCAGGAAATCGATAAACGTTTGAAATATGCATTTGAAAAGCACCCACACATATTATTCGAGTTGATTCCATATGGTGAAGATACGGAAGAGCTGCGGAGATACGGTCGTGACAACGAAGGAGCGAAGCTGATAGCACGTTATGCGCAAGCAAGGTTTTCGGCTTTGCCAAATATCTATTGGTGCATTTCGAATGATCGCGAGATTGTCTCAGACGGCAAGCTTACCGGCAGAAAGGTTCTTTGGGACACAATTAACAAGATTGGAAAGGATATGGCGGCGAGGGAGCCGTGGGGAACACTGATTACTAATCACCAAAGCAGATGGAAGGGGTACGATTTTACAGATGCCGCGTGGTCGGATATTATCACGCTCGAAGATTTGGACCAGGTCGATGGAAGAATATTCAAAGAACACTATAGCAAACGAGCGGTTCCTATGGTGCTGGACGAGGATCGCTACGAAAACTGGCGGAATCCAAAGTACGACCGCTATTACTTTCGACGACTGATGTGGGCAAGTCTTTTATCGGGTGGGTGTGCCACATACGGCGGATTAAGGACATATGAGGTATATGATGGGAATCTATCAGGAGTGCAGGGTTACTTCGATTCTGTTACTCAGGGAAAACTGGAGCACGGGGCGGATGATTTTGTTCATATACACAAATTCTTTAGAGACTGCGAACTGACCTTAGTAAATATGAAGCCCAACGATGCATTACTTGGTAGCAAGCCGGGAAAATCCAAGTGTATGAGTAATAATACAACCTACATCCTGTATCTGGCCAATCCAGACAGCTCCAAACCTATTGAGGCAAATGTTAGCCGGACACGCGCAAATGTGACAGTCCAATTACCTGAATGCGAATTTGCAATAAGGTGGTTCAATCCGAGAAGCGGACATTGGATAGATGGAGGTCATGTGTCAGGAGGTAGGCGAAGACTGACATCACCTGATATAGGTGATTGGATTGTTCTGTTGAGATTAGAGCGTTCACCAGGTTCAAAAGGACCGTTAAGGGTTCTTCCGGAGAATCCAAGATATTTCACGGATGGCTCAGGCAAGGCAGTGTTTCTGACGGGTTCCCATACATGGGCTAATTTTCAGGAACGTGGAATTGAGGGCGAGACGCCAGACTTTGATTATGAACGATACCTGGACTTCATGCAAACGATGGGCCACAATTTCATGCGGATGTGGAGATGGGAACACGCGCAATGGATGCAGTTTGTGCCGGGCGAAACTCTGATTCGGTATAAGCCAATGGCTTATATACGAACAGGCCCGGGCAAGGCAATCGACGGCAAACCCAGGTTCGACCTGACGCAGTTCAATCAGACCTATTTTGACCGGCTTCGAAGGCGGGTTATTGCAGCAGGCCAGCGAGGTATATATGTCAGTGTCATGCTGTTCCAGGGATTCAGCGTTGAGCAGAAAGGAACAAAGGGAGTCGATCCGAAAAAGGGTAATGCCTGGGACGGCCACCCATACAATCTAAAGAACAACATAAACGGCATCAATGGAGACATAAATGGAGATGGAGAAGGCGATGAAACACATACTCTCAAGATTAGACAGATAGTTAAACTGCAGGAGGCCTATGTTCGCAAGGTTGTCGATACTTTGAACGACCTGGACAATGTCTTATGGGAGATAAGTAATGAAAGTCATACCGGCTCAATAAAGTGGCAATACCATATGATTCAGTTCATCAAGGAATACGAGGCTACTAAACCCAGACAGCATCCCGTTGGAATGACCAGTTCGCCAATAAATAACCCGCCGCTATTTGCAAGTCCGGCCGACTGGATTTCGCCGAACGGCAAGAGCTATCTCAACGATCCTCCGGATACAAAGGGCAGTAAAGTAATAATCGTAGATAATGACCACATAAATCCCTGGAACAGCAATCCTGACTGGGTATGGAAGAATTTTATGCGAGGTAACCATTTTATCCTGATGGATCACTATAAGGATTTTCGGATAGACTCACCTGAAAGACCTGAGCCAAGACATGACACGACACGCAGAGCAATGGGCCTGGCCCGAAAGCTTTCCGAGCGAATAGATTTGGTATCAATGACGCCGCAGAGCGAACTGGCGTCAACCGGATATTGTCTGGCTAATCCCGGCCGGGAGTACCTGGTTTATCAACCCGAGGGAACGCACAAAAAGTTCACTCTCACTCTCGCACCCGATAAATATTCAGTGGAATGGATAAACCCTTCAAGCGGCAAGAGCCTTAAATCACAAGACCATCATGCAAAGAACGGCACTAACATATTTGTACCGCCGTTAAACGGTTCATCTATCCTATATTTACAAAAGATATTAAACTGAAAATCCTAAATTCAGCAACTTAGACACTCAGCAACAAAACCGGCTATTGAAAACGTTCACATAAAATCTGCCTTTTCTGATCAAAATTAAAAAGTGATCGAATCAAGGCATCTATTCTATATGGTCGTAATGAAAGACTTCCCGACTACTTAATTAATTAAGATTTTTTGTGTTGTGTTGCCGACACAAATGTTCTATCGGACTGAATCAACGACGGATTCTTTGGAATTTCAATAACCAAACTAATTGCGTCTCATCGGTGAGCAGCGGCAGATTGGTGCGATTAGATCTTGCTTGAGGGGGGATTAGCTGGTCTATTGGGAACGACCTGTGGCTTATCAGGTCTAAACGGTGATATATTTGGGATGTTTTTTCATAGATAGATGAACCAGTATTTTCATGTACACTGAAAGGTGTATGTTTCGTATTCAGCGCGGTTTCTCCGATTCATCCAGATACGGGAAATGCTCCCAGCACCACCGCCAGTCCTCGTTCATGCCCGCTGCCGGCAGGAGCGTTTCAATGGGTAAGTCTTCTATGAAGATCTTCCACGTTTCGGCGTGGACCCACTTATGCTTCTCAGCATGGCCGTCGGCGAAACCGAACGCTGCCGACTTGCTGTGGAAAGTGCCCAGTTCATCTATCCATCGATTGTCTATCCAGGGAGCGAAACTCCAGCCGCCGTGGTCGTAGTTGAAGTTCGGATTCTGGAATTCGCTTTCGACGAAGAGGTATTTGAGACTGGCGTGCGTTATCTCTTCGAGCCTCTTTGGGAAGTGCTTGTGACGGGCCTCTGTCCAGGGATGAAATCCTGTCCTGGCTGCAGATAGTACATCCGGGATGACGTAGCTGCGATACATCCGCTGGTGCTCCGGCGAGCCGGTCTGATACCGGTTATCGCCCGGGCAATGGTACATATCGGGGTCGTTTATGTAGGAATACAGAGCTCCTCGTTTGATGCCACGAACGCGATCCTCAAGCAGCGGGGTGCCGCTAATGTACGCGCCGCTTTGGTCTATAGGAGGCAAGACCCACATAGGCCTATTCAGATTAGCCATATCTACATGGCCCCGGACAATCCGGCTATCGTTATCATCGGCGTACATCGTATAGGCCAGCACCAGGGACCGCTGGTTGGCCATGCAATTCGAACCACGCGCCAATTCCTTGGCGGCCCTAAGAGCGGGCATCAGAATGGCCATTAGTACAGCTATCACTGCGATAACGACCAAGAGTTCAATAAGCGTAAAGGCCCGTTTCTTGAACATCTCTATCCTCTTTTTTGTGCCAAGTGTGTGTAGAACGATAGAGTCTTTAGACACTAAGTTACATATAATCATACTCTTTCTGCAGAGAATTGCAAGCATTCCTTCGGACTTGTGCAGCGTTTGATGTCCGAGTAGCTGGAGAATCCATTTACGCTAATCATTTGACCTGTTAAGGGATGGCATGTATTATAGTGTGGATGGATCAGAGGTGTGATCTAAGAAGAGTATCTACCGTACAGGCTCAAAGACTCGAGGTGGTAGTTTTGTTTTTGAGGATGGTATTAAACAGGAGAATAAGATGTCCAAAACGAAAGTTGTGTTAGCCTTGTCTGTGATTTTGGTATTTTTAGCAATGTTGGAGCCAATGACTGCCGCTGGGGCCGAGTGGCCATGCTGGCGGGGGCCAGACAGGAAGGGTATAAGCCCGGACACCGGATTGCTCAAGAAATGGCCCGAGGCCGGACCGAAGTTGCTCTGGAAGATTGACGGATTGGGCAAGGGTTTCTCTACGGTCGCTGTGGCCGGAGGAACCATATATATCACCGGTGATGTTGACGGCTCGTTGACTTTGTTCGCCTTCAATATGAACGGCAAGATTAAGTGGAAAGTTCCGGTAGACAAGACATGGACGAAGAACCATCCCGGTTCACGATCAACGCCTACTATCGAGGAAGGTCGTCTGTATCTGCTCAGCGGCCACGGCAAGGCAGTATGTATGGATGCCAGCAACGGACAAGTCAAATGGTTCAAAACGATGAAGAGCTTCGGGGGCAAGAGTGGAGGCTGGGGCTATGCCGAGTCGATTCTCATCCATAACGATATGGCGATTGTCAAGCCGGGTGGAATGAACAGCATTGTTGCCATGAATAAGGTCACCGGCGAGACCGTCTGGCAGAGCACGGGCTTCAACGCTGGACCGGAATACAGTTCGTGTATTGCATTTAACTGCGGGGGTGTGGACGTGATTGCCACTGGCACCAAAGAAGGACTGGTTGGTGTTTCGGCCAGAACCGGTGAGAAATTCTGGCTCAACGCATGGTGTAAAGGAAATGTCGCCAACTGTCCCGATCCGCAGTATTCGGAAGGATATCTGTTCTGGGCCAACGGCTATGGCAAGGGTGGGATATGCCTCAAGCTCACACCGGCCGGCAGCAAAGTCACATCTCAAGAGATCTACACCACAAAGGATTTTGTATGCCACCACGGCGGATATGTCATTCTCGACGGTCACATCTACGGTAATCACAGCGGCGGCTGGACATGTATGGAATTGAAAACAGGCAAAGTCAAATGGTATGAAAAGGCAGTTGGCAAAGGTTCGCTCTGCTATGCCGACGGCATGCTTTACGTGTTCGGGGAGCGGGGTGGAAAAGCCGGACTGCTGGTATGTTCGCCCGATGCTACCGAGGTCAGGGGTACATTCAGCGTAGAAGGCTCCGGGCCGAGCTGGGCACATCCTGTGGTCACAGGTGGCAGACTCTATCTGCGATACGACGACAACCTATACTGCTTCGATGTCAAAGCTATATAGTGAGGCATAAAAAGTGGATTGCTTGGCCAAAAAATTAGAGCAATTCACCAATTGCTACTGACCATTGAATCGCTCACGCAAAATCTGCGTATTCTGATTAAATCAAAGCATCATATTCTTAATCCTAAAAAAATGAAAATTTTCAAAATACTATTGCACTACGTAATCATGGGAGACATTTTGGTGTCATAATGTCACCTGGAAATTGTGGTGTTTTTCAGTTCCTGAAAGAAGTGGCTTTTCGAAGAAATCTGGTATTTTGCAACTCATGAAGATAGGGCCATTTTGAGGGAATTTGTTTGCGGTTTGGTGCACATTATCCTTTAGGTTGGAGGATTATCCTTGACGGCAAGGTGGATAATTTGGTATAGATAATATTAGTGAGGCTTGTGCCTGCGCAGTCGGGCATCTACTAATTTCAGGTCGTCTTGCAGGCGTAATCCTTACAATGTTCCGAACAGAGAAGGAATTATTATGCAAGCCCCAGAGTTAGTCATAAAGGCAAATATGTGCTCCTCAAAAAGCGATGTTAGCACTTCAACAACAAATTCATATCCCGCTTCTGTTGCGATGAGCATTTTGGTAAGTAGCAGATGCATAATCCATAATTATTTCACTTATTTTTAGGAGGATTATTATGTGTAAACGATCAATTACCTCAATATCTTTTTTCTTAGTGATGATCATGGTGAGCAGCGCTTCTGCTGAATTAGTGGGACACTGGAGATTCGACGGTAATCTGGATGATTCTGCCGGTGGTGCGCAAGGGACATTTAGCAATGGATCGCCAACATATGTGAATGGCAGGATAGGGCAAGGGATTGAGTTCGATGGCGTGAGCCATTTCGTTAATCTGCCTTCTGAGAATCCCTCAGCCTACACGATTACCTTGTGGGTAAAACCAGCGCGTACCGATGCCGCAAGCGTAATTGTACGTACGAGCAGTTCAGGTCAAACCACCGAATGGTCGCACCAGTTGCGTATTAATCCTGATGGTGTATTTCAGCATTACCTGTGGGTTGGTTCTGAGCGCAACGTGGTAGGAACGACACTCGTTGAAGCAGACGCTTGGTATCACGTGGCTATCGCGGCTGCCAATGATGGTCCAATGCATCTATATGTTAATGGTCAAGAGGATGCCCCATCCATTGATGTCGCCGGCACGCTTTGGGGCGATGGTGATCGTTACTATGTGGGTTCCAACTCAGGGCACGGCATGGGGTGGTTTCAGGGAATTGTCGACGACGTTCAGATCTACGATAGGATATTGACGGCAGAAGAAATTGGCAGGATTGCGGCATCGAGCGGCGGATTCCCTCTGGCGTTTAAACCTACTCCCAAGGATGACGCCCTCCTTGAGGATACTTGGGTGAGTATGAGCTGGCGGGCGGGAGATTTGGCCGCCTCACATGATGTGTACATAGGTGACAATTTCGATGATGTAAATTCCGGGGCTGAAAGTACATTCCAAGGAAACCAGACCGACACTTTCTTTGTTGTCGGCTTTCCGGGCTTTCCTTATTCAGATGGTCTTGTACCAGGCACAACTTACTACTGGCGAATCGATGAGGTAAACGACGCCGAGCCGAACAGTCCGTGGAAAGGCGATATCTGGAGCCTTAGTATCCCCCCCAAGACAGCATATTTCCCTGATCCAGCTGATGGTGCAGAGACAGTGAGTGTGGATACACAACTTCGTTGGATAGGAGGTTACGGTTCTAAATTACATACAATATACTTCGGTGATAATTTTGGTGAAGTCACTAATGCAGCCGGAGGGCTTCCTCAGGGAGCTGCGACCTATACTCCCGGCACACTTAAAATGGCTAAAACTTATTACTGGCGTGTCGATGAATTTGACGCCGTTGAAACGCATAAAGGCGATATTTGGAGCTTTACAACTGAGGGTGCTGTGGGCAGTCCGAATCCCTCAAAAGGCGCCGGAGACGTAACCCAGACACCTGTTCTAACCTGGACACCGGGATTTGGTGCCTCACATGAAGTTTACTTCGGAACTGATGCTGTCTCTTTGGAACTCAAAGGCAGCGGCAATCTTGGCTCCGAAAGCTATGATCCCGGACAGCTTGAGTGGGATGCCACTTACTACTGGCGTGTTGATGAAGCCAATAACGCCAACACCGAGAGCCCCTGGACAGGCCCCCTCTGGAGCTTCACGACCGCCAACTTCCTTATCATAGATGATATGGAGAGCTACAATGACCTTGATGAAGGCCAAGCCGGAAGCAACAGGATATATCTTGCCTGGATAGACGGATTCGACAGCCCGGCAACGAACGGTTCTGTTGTTGGTAACCTTAATCCTCCATTTGCCGAGCAAACCATTGTTCACAGTGGCAATCAGTCGATGCCGATGACCTACAATAACGCAGTCGGCAAATCCGAGGCGACCTTGACGCTGACTTCCAATCGTGACTGGACAGTGAACAGTGTCACCACACTGACGATTTGGTTCAGAGGTGCAGCATCCAACACCGCTGAGACTTTGTATGTGGCTCTCAATGGCAACGCAAAAGTCAATAATGATGATCCTGATGCAGCACTGAGGACTTCCTGGACCCAATGGAATATCCCCTTGCAGGCTTTTGCCGACCAGGGCGTTAATCTATCCAATGTCAATTCGATTACACTTGGCCTTAGCTCGGTTACCGGCGGTACAGGCATGATGTACTTCGATGATATTCGTCT
>CAZIAN010000114.1:0-5487 GCA_964537355.1 uncultured Pirellulales bacterium
TGATATAAAGCTCAAGCCTATAAAGACTTTTGTGGACCAAATACCCAAGTTAGCTAAAGGTTTTGTTCGTTTGGGAAACGATGTTCGCATTTTTAGTTATTGCTCAGAGCTTTCACAAGCAAGCCCATTTAAGAGCAAAAGCCTTTCTAAACTGTTTTTCAAGTCCCAAATCGATAAGCTTTTATGTGACCAAATAAAAACTTATAAACCAGATATTGTGTATATATGTTTTCCGAAGATTCTTGATGCTACTACCGTGAGATGTATGCGGAAAGTTGCTCCAAATACTGTTTTCATAGGAAATGACGGCGACCCATGGCCGAAACTGCGGGGAGAGATAATAGAGACTGCAAAAGAGTTAGACATATTAACAGCAACAAATGACGGCGAATTCCTGCAGGATTATCGGGATGCCGAAGTGCCCCTTTGTGTCTTTATGCCAAATATGTGTGATCCCGATAATGATCATCGTTATGAAGTTGCCTCAGAATGGCGAACAGATATTTTGTGGACGGGTGCGGCAAAACATCATGCGGATACAAGTGATAATTTAAGAGAGAAACTCATAACTGAACTTGCTAAACGAGAAAATTGCACGCTTTACGGCTGTTGCGGGCGGCCCCAGATTGGCGGTTTTGATTATCTTTATGCTATCAGTGGCGCATGTATCGGAGCGCATGTTAATGCTGTTAACTCGGTAAGAATGTATCATTCTGACAGATTAACACATTATCTTGCTGGATGTGCTTTTGTGTTGGCCAAAAGAGTACCTGATACAAATCTTCTTTTCAAAGATGGTGTACATTTGAAGTATTTTGACACGGTGGATGAATTCTTCGAATTGGCAGACTGGTATCTCAAGCATGAAACCGAAAGAAAAAAAATAGCTGATGCAGGAATGCAGTGGGCCCATGAACGCTTCAACTGTGTGAAAATTGCAGGTTATATTCTCGAGCTTGTGGAAAAAGGAACCTATAGTGCCCCCTGGTTTGAAGGTACTCAGGATTAATAGGAGAACCAACAGGATTTTACATCTTCAAAAGCCTGCACCTACTACAATATCTCCACAGCAATATTACGGAATTCCTTATTTTTTCTGCTGATTTTTTACGACCTTTCTTATCTAAGGTTGCCGTTGCGAATATATATTTAATAGCGCTGGCTGCAATATTTATCAGGTCTCTGAGAATAACCGCAGGTTTGAAGATGCAGCTAAAAAGGCGTGTGGCAAATTTGCCCCGATGTTTTCTGAAAAATTTGAGCAGGCTTGTCATTGCCATTATACGCTTGCTCACAGGTACCTGTCCCGATGAACTACCGCCAATGTGAGTAATAACTGCTTCAGGTATAATTACTATACGCCAGCCCACCTGTTTAATTCTATAACACAAATCGACTTCTTCATAATACATAAAGAATCTTTCATCCATCACTCCCACCTGTTCTGTTACCGATCTTCTTACCATCAGGGCAGCTCCCATTACCTGGTCCACATCTCTTTGTTTGTCATTCTTAAAATCGTACATTAACCACTTCCTGTATTCGTTTTTGAAGATACCCAGAAACTTAAACGCTGTATGCCTATGTAAAGCACCTCGAAATGAAGGGAAGCGTCTGACAGAATCCTGTGTTGAACCATCAGCATTCAAAAGCTTTGGCCCGCAAGCACCCGCATCTTCATTACTGTCCATAAATTCTACGAGGATGTCCAGTGACTTCGGATGTATGATTGTATCGGGACCTAAGAAAAGTATATATTTACTTTGTGATTTTTTTAGAGCCTGATTATTTGCCACCGCAAATCCGCGGTTATCATTATTTATGATTAGAGATATTTCGGAGAAATGTTTTTGAATTATATCAACAGTGCCGTCGGTACTTGCATTATCAACGATGATTACTTCAAAAGTGCATGAAGGTTTATTTTCTTCAATGGAACGTATGCACCTGAGGAGGTCTTCTCGAACATTCCAACTGACGATAATAATTGAAAGTTTCATATACTTCATATCTCCAATAGACACGTTGCTGTCTTTTTACTCTCTATATCAGTAGAAAACTACTACTTGTTCCCCGTCTTTTTTGGTATTCAATTCTTTTGCTTTTTGCTTATATTTTTGAAGCTCTTTCTTTGATAAAATGGACAGCTTTTTCTTGAACTCGGCCTATTGCAAGCAAAACAGGCCATCCGACGGGAAATACTGTATATTGGCGGGCATTGTGATTACTTCTCCACGTAACCTTAAAGTGGTGCGAAATTTCTTCAGATACCGGCTCAGCTGTAAACCGGTATTCAAGAATTCGGTCAGCTAACCATAAATAATTCCGCTCATCCATATTATCAAGAAAGCCTTGTCGTATGAATAGATATACGAAAATACTTGCTAAAACAGTAACAAAAGCAAGAGATAACACAAAAAACAGGTTGCATGCAAGTCACTGTTAAGTATTTTTAGTTCAGTTCGATCATTTGTTAGAAAAAAACAGATTAACAAAATTTGGTTTATATACTACAATTTTTCAATAAACTCTTTAAATTTTAAGCATGTATATTCTATCATCTCTTGAGTAATTCCCGGATGTAATCCAATCCAAAAAGAATTTTCTAAAATGTTGTCGCTATTAGCTGATTCTCCTGCCATTGAATATTTTAAATCCTTATATGCCGGTTGGTGAATTATATGTCCTCCAAACAAAAGCCGCGTGGCTATTTTATTGTGATTCAGAAATTTTAATAATTCCTGACGCTTTATACTCTGATTGTTTATGGTTATTGGTAATCCAAAAAAAACAGGATCTGCTTTTTCACTTATTTCGGGCAAGTCAAAATACTCTTTAAATTTTAAAAATTCTTTTTGATAGAGTTTGAAATTCCTCTTTCTAATCTTTATAAAATCATCTAATTTCAATAGCTGTTCTAATCCCATTGCAGCCTGCAACTCTAAAGGTTTCAAATTATATCCTATAGTAGAATAAGAATATCTGTGATCATACGGCTTATCATTTATCTTAAAATCAAATCTTTTTTTACATGCCCCAAATAAATTTTCTTCATCTGTCGTACACCAACAAGATTTTCCCCAATCTCTTAAACTTCTTACTATCCTATTCAAATCAGAATCGTTTGTAGAAACCATTCCTCCTTCCCCTGTAGTCATTATATGTGCCGGATAAAAACTAAACGTAGATACATCTCCAAAGGAACCACAAACTTTGTCATCATATTTTGAGCCTAATGCATCACAGCAATCTTCAATTAAGAAAAGATTATTTTCTTTCGCTATTTTAGAAATTTCGCTTATTTTAGCTGGATTTCCAAGTGTATGTCCAAATAAAATCCCTATAGTATTTTTATTAATTACAGAATATACTTTTTCCGGAGTTAGATTTAATGTTTTATCTACATCAACAAAAACAGGAGTAAATCCTAATTGTATTATTGGATTTAAAGTCGTTGGAAATGTGCAGGATGGAATTATGATTTCCCCCTGTTTTAAATTTAATTTATGTTTAATTGAATTTAATGCAAGAAGATTTGCCGATGAACCCGAATTAACAAAAGCTGAATATTTCCTTTCTATTTTCTTTGAAAATTGTTCTTCAAACTCTCTTCCCTGCTTTCCTAATCCAAACCAACCTTTTAAAACTGACTTGACAATGGCATTAATTTCCTTATCATCAAAGACCGCCATACCAGTTAATATAGGAGTTATCCCGGGAATAAACTCATGAGTTTTCTTCTTGACGGGAATAAAATCATAAGTTTTCTTCTTGAAATGTTCACGTATCAGACTTTCTATTTGTTCCATCTTTTTGCTTCCTATAATAATCAATTGTTCTCCGAATCCCCTCTTCAATTGAAACCTTAGGTTGCCACCCAATATTTTTCATATCAGAATTATCACATACAAAATCTTTTATTCCAACTTTTTTATGGAATTCCGGAGGTTCTATAGGCCTTACTTTCGTTCCTGTTTCGCTAACAATGATATCTATTAATTTTTTAAATTTTACAAATTCACCCCTTCCAACATAATAAGTTTTATTTATTTCCCCCTTATCAGCAAGTATTATACAAGCATCAACAACATCATCAACATATATATAATCTCTATAAAAATTCCCATTATCATAAAGACTAATTTCTTTTTCATTTAATGCTTGATTTATTAAATAGTTAAAACCAGCCTTTTTTTTATTTTTAGCTTGTTCAAAAGGTCCAAAAATATTCGTAAATCTTATGATTGTACTTTTTAATCCAAAAACATTATAATAAATATGACAAAAGTGTTCTGCGGCAAGTCTCGTTGCACCATAAAGCCCCAGAGGATTACATGGGGTTTTCGAATCTACGGGAAGTTTTGTCACGTTTCCGTTAACAAAAAATGTACTCGCAAAAATAATTTTTGTATTTTTATTATATTTTCTACAATTTTCTAATAGTGCAATTGTACCATTGCAATTTAAATTTATATCTAAAAAAGGATCATTTTGTATTGAATAATTATCTGTACTTCCAGCCATGTGAAATATATAATCCTTATCTCTAACATCTTCTTTATTTATGTGTATAACATCTTTTAATATTAAATGAATTTTACTTTTTATTTCTTTTATATTTTCGATTTTTTTAAATGAACGAGATAAGATTGTTACATCTACACCTTTTTCAACATATTTTTTCGCCAAATGACTTCCGATAAACCCCAAACCACCTGTAATTAGAATTTTCATAGCTTTCTCATAGATTTCAATTGTTTATTATTGTTAATTCCCATTTACACTGCACTGAAAATACTCTTATAAACTTCAAATCTTGTAATACCGGAATTTCATCATAATATAAACAATCCTCTTCTATACAATTTCACTTTGCAACAGGAATCAATGCTAACATAATTGTCATACTAATCTTAGCTTAACAAGTGTAAATTTGATAATTACTAAACTCAGTGTTCAAGGTTCTTTAAATCTGAAGTCAAAAGCTCAATATTTCTACTTGCTTTTAGCCATTTTGCAAAAAAGGTCGTCCACTTAACAGCACCCCCTGTATTCAAATGTTCCATATCACGAAAATCCTGATTGACCAGACCAACTTCAGAAGGTGCCCGCAGATACCATAAAGTCTCATTTTTGAACACTTGGATGCCTTGCTAACCTGAGTTTATGTATTCAATCTAATTCCTTATTTGTCTTCCTGACCGGACGGTCTATTATAGTTAGGATTCATTACACCTTCAAGAGATTTAACCTGATCGGAGCATTTTTTGGAGCACATGCAAGATGGAGGAAAAAGCATTGAACAAGTGATAGGAATCTAAGGGATGACTATTGCAAAAAGATTATTAACTATATTGTTGATACTGTCGTAACAGATCCTTATGATACTACATAAGCAGAAATTTTATTGATAATGTCGACTGGACTTTTCCTTTTTGAACAGTGAGTAGAGATGGAATCATCTGTAAAGATTGATCTTGAGAAAAT
>CAZIAN010000114.1:5587-10371 GCA_964537355.1 uncultured Pirellulales bacterium
GAAAAAGTTAATGAGGCTTTTGGTTTTGACAAATAATCCAGAACGCGCAAGTTTCAGGCAGCGAATACAAATCTATTTTGACACTTTGCGCGCAAATGGTATAGATTATCAAGTTGCGAAATTGCCGGCCGGATTTTTGGCACGTCGAAAGCTTTTTAAGCGGACAGCAGATTTTGACGGAGTTTTCCTTCAAAAAAAAGGCTTGAATTTTCGTGATGCTATGTGGCTGCGCCGAAACAGCAAGAAGATTATCTATGATTTTGACGATGCTATCATGTATAACCCTAATCGTCCCGGCCATCATAGTCCTTCACACCTAAACAGTTTTCGAAGAAGCGCCAAACTAGCTGATGTTGTTATTGCCGGCAACTCTTATTTGGCTGAGTATGCTCGAAGATTTAATCCTGAGGTTAAGATTATACCGACAAGTCTGGACACTAAAGCATATATGGTTGAGACCAAGGCGAACTATGATGGCAGAATCCGTCTCGTCTGGATCGGCAGCAGGAGTACATTACAGTATCTTACAGAAATCAAACCTGCCCTTGAACAAGTTGGCCTGCGCTATGACAGTGTTGTTTTGAGGATAATATGCGATACCTTTTTTAATCTGAAGAACATGGAAGTGGAAAAACGCAGATGGTCTTTGGTAAATCAAGTTGAGGATTTAACAACGAGCCATATTGGTCTGGCCCCGCTGCCGGATAACCGATTTACCCGCGGAAAATGTGGTTTTAAAATTCTACAATACCAGGCTGCCAGCCTGCCGGTTATTGCATCACCGGTAGGTGTAAATTCAGAATATGTTCGTAATGGAATTACAGGCTTTCACGCTTCAAACATTCAGGAGTGGATTGACAGGATCAGTGAGTTAATTGACAACATTGAGTTACGAAAAAAAATGTCCGATGCAGGGAGTGCTCAAGCTAAAAGATATGATATTACTATTATCGGCAAACAATTGTGCAGTTTGATTAAGGAGTGTATACGAGGCAAAGTAAATGAGGTCGAATGGCTCGGAAGTCGATCGGAAATTATTACAGCCTCACATAAACCAAAAGTGAGTATTTGTGTCCCAACTTTTAATCGGAAAAAATATCTCAAAGAAACACTCGAGAGCATCCTTGCCCAAACTTACAAAGAATATGAAATCATTGTGGTCGATGACGGTTCAACAGATGGCACTGAAGATATGATTAAACAGCTTGGTGTCCCTATTACTTATCACTGGCAGGAAAATGGCGGTGACGCCTCCGCTCGAAATAAACTTATAGAACTTGCACAAGGACAATATATCTCGTTCATAGATTCCGATGATCTGTTATTTCCTGATGCTATCGAACGACTGGTTAAAGTTATGGAAACAGAAGCCGACGATGTTGTTGCTTATGGCTCATATGTAAGAATTGACCAAGATGGCAACGTTTACGGTAAATGTAAAAGAAAACTATTCAGTGGAAACATTACCAAACACTTATTTCAAACTATCATCGTTCATTCTTGCGGCTCTATGTTCCCCAGGAAGATATTGAAGGACGGAGTAACTTTTGATACATTATTGCACGTCTGCTCTGATTATGACCTTTGGCTTTCTCTTTCAATGAAGTATAGATTTGTGGGACTGCCCAATCCTACTTTCAAAAGGCGCCGCCATTCTGACAATCTTTCAACTGTTTCTTTTGAGAACTGTCTTACTGAGTTTAAAGTTCTTGAACGTTTTTATTACGAAAAGGGTGGTAATAAGGCTGTCCCGCCCCAAATAGCTATGAAGGTACTTAGCAAAGAAGGTCTTAAGACCGGACGTTGTGCATTCAGGGAAGGATCATATAGCCAGGCAACTCAACTGCTTGGTCAATCTTTCCGGCGACATCCGAATTTTAAGTCGCTGATCTACTGGACAAAAGCAGGAATTGCTGTGCGATTAGTGTCACCTTGATTGGCCTAATGTGGATATGGCGGCTGGTGTGGAAAACAAGCTCTCTTATTTTCCTGATGGTTCAATCGACGAGATCTATTATGGAAGTGTTTTTGAACACATAGAGAATATTTGAAGATTTAAAGACAGAAAATGTCGGGATTTTCAAAAGTATCCGGCAGATTACGAGCAGGTAGATACACTTATTTCTTGCATTTGCGGATTTAAGAAAATTGCATTTCCCCACCTAAGCTGGCCATTACGTGCCCGTTTCAAATTGTAAAGATTAAACAATGTATAGTCATAGCGGCTTAAAAAATCTGACACTTCATGGAAAAGACATCCGCCCTCATAGTGAGCCACAAACATCACCTCGGCAAAGATTAGCTTTATCCGTTTGTCACTCAGTTTTCCAATAGCTCCTTTGAGTACCTTTAATTCGGCACCTTCTACGTCCAGTTTCAGGATGTCGATATCAGCGATACCTTCTGTGCTACAGAAAGTGTCCAGGGTTTGTGTTTCTACCTCTATTTGGCCGATATAACGTGAACCTTTCGAATAATACTTTGCTCCGGTAGTTGGTCTCGGAAACATTGAGTTACAGCTTCGGTCCGTATTGATCTGAAGCTTTGCTTGGCTGTTTTGGTCGGAAAGAGCAATTTGAAAAAGCTTTATGGAACTGCTTTGAGCCAGGTGGCTAAGTTTATTAAAGGAATTTGGAAAAGGTTCGAAGCAGTAAATTGTTGCCTGAGGAAAGATTTTCGCATAGGTGGTTGTGATGTCGCCAACATATGCGCCAACATCGAAGACCGCCAGGTCCTTTTCCTCGCTCAAAAGGAATTTTTGAACAAAAAATGGATCATCAATATTCAGGGGCGACTTTCCGAACCTAATCAAAGTTCTAATGATGTTTTTCATACTCATAAGCCAAGCTTTTATTCTTTTAGAAATTCTCTTAGACCCAATATACAATTAAGTTTTTCGCCTAAAGACCGAGTAGTCTAAGGATACTGTCATATAATTGTAATGTAGCGAACATCCCTGCATTATTTTTAGCTGTTGGATGATACATTGGTCGGACAGGGAAAGCAAGACAGAACTTACTGACGATATTACCGATGAACCTTGCGCGGATTTGTATACTCGGTTGATGAGTATGAAGGCAACAGAGTTCTCAGCCATTATGACGTCCATATGGTCAAAAAGCTTGCAATTGCGGTACTGTACAAAAAAAGCACACCTTTGTTTCAAATATTGTAGTAAATAGAGAACATGGCTTAATCCGTATCTCTTAAATGGCTTTGGAATTTCAATTCTTTGTGACCTTAATCACCATAAAGTTATTGCGAGTCATAAAGTTTTAAGTTATCCTTAAGATTATTAGACATTTTCTATATAAGTTGAAAATACGTTTTTTGAATTATCACGGATGATACATGATGGCAGTCAAATTCGAAGCTGAACTCAGAAGGCATAAAGAAGACACAGTCAACTTAATTATTCTTCTCTTTATTGCATCTTTGCTTGGAATTTATTTAATTACCACAACCGTTCTTATTGCCCAAGATGGCATTTTTTATATTGAGCGGGCCCAGAAGTTATCGATTGATCCAAGAAGTGTTATAACGTCGCACCCGCCGGGCTATCCTTTTCTTATTTTTATAGCTTTTAAACTCGTTGGCTTATTCAATGGCAGTCCATCGGCACAAACTTTGGCATACACGGCCCAAAGTATAACTTTGTTATGTAGATTGCTTGCGATTATACCTTTGTATTTCATTGGTAAGCTTTTTGTTGGTCCTCGCAACAGCTTTTGGGCTCTGCTGATTCTGATTTTGCTGCCTTATCCTGCAGAGTTTGGAAGCGATGTATTGAGAGATTGGCCTCACATTTTATTTTTGGCTGTGGGTTTTCTGTTTTTGCTTTGGGGTGTAGAACAAGGCAAATTGTGGTTTTTAGGCATAACAGGTCTGGTTGCCGGGCTTGGATATACCATTAGGCCTGAATGTGCTCAATTGGTGCTTTATGGCATTGTGTGGCTATGTATACAATTACTGAAGCCAAACTGTAATATGAGCAGAGCCAAACTAGCCTGTGCTTTGTTCATTCTTTTGATTGGATTTGTTCTTCCAATGGCCCCTTATGTGAGAGAAAGAAAGAGAATTGCCCCGTTAAAAGTGAGACAACTTTTCGAATCCCCTAAAGCATATATCGGAGCTTTTTCCAAGGCAAAATCTGAACAAGAAGTAATTATTGGCAATCAAAAGAGTATATATAACATTTCGATCATAATAATAAAAGCATTTGGCAGACTCATTGGAGAAATTAGTGAAAATTTAATGTACTTTTTTTTACCGGCCCTATTGGTTGGCTTTTATTTCCATTTTAACAGAAAAAATGGGGCAATAGCCATTGAAAGGTTTTTTGTACCTGCTTTTATTGTGCTAAACGTAGTTATGATGATTCTACTGCGTTATAGCCAGGGATATATAAGTAGAAGACATTGTTTGCCCCTGATTGTGTTCACAATTTTCTATGTGCCTATAGGTTTGCAAGTATTTGCCGAATGGCTAAGCAGTCGGTTTGCCAAAGGTTCTTTAGAGAACAATCCAAAGCCTCAGCTATGGTTTTTTATTCTGGTGGCAGTTGGTGTTACTATTTGTTTGCCTAAATTGGTCAGGCCTCTACGTATAGAAAAGAGAGGTTACAGGGATGTTGCGAAGTGGCTAAAGGAGAACACTACTGAAGAAGACTTGATTGCTGTACCTGACAATCGAATAGGTTTTTATGCAGAGCGAGATATATCAACCAGTGAGGATAAGAATGCTTCTAAAGAGATCGATTATATTGTGAGCCTTGTGAAGGATGA
>CAZIAN010000114.1:10471-11837 GCA_964537355.1 uncultured Pirellulales bacterium
TTGGCTGGATAGTAAACGGCGGCATTATTAAATACTTCCGGTAGAACGGAGCTGTCAGCCGTTATACATATGCGACCTCTCGAAATAGCTTCACAAGCTATCATTGCAAGAGCCTCCACTCGACTGGTCATTACAAAAAGTTGACAGTTTTTGTAACACCAGTTCATTTGCTCATGATTTAGACTGCCAGACCAAATAATTTTCCTCTGCAATCCAAATTCCACAATCTTAGCTTTGAGTGATTTTAGATAAGGTAACATATTTGGGGCATTCGCACCAGCTATCAGCAGATTAATATCAAAGTTCTCTGCATCAAGGTACTTTAATGCATAAAGGATATCTTCAAGGCCTCTTGCGGGACGAATAGAGCCTGCAGTAAACAAGAAATTACCTTTCCAGCTATCCGGGACAGCCAATGGTTTGACACAATTGAAGGATTTATCATGTTGAATGCCATGGTAAACAACACTTATTTTGTTTTCAGGAATATTTAAATTATCAACAAGAAACTGTTTTACATAGTTCGACAATGCAATTACCCGTTGCGATCTCCGCACAGCATTGGAAGCTAACTTTCTACGAACAAAATTCCGGAGCTTTTCTGATAAGGGATTTTTCCTGCCGGAATAAGCAAAGGGCTCCATATTTCGAACCATATTGACTACTGCTATATCTCCGAACTTCAAATATTGAGCTGTTGGGATAAATATTACGTCGGGGCAAAACCTTCTCAGAGCTTGTTTTAAGTTATAACCAACGCCATTACTCAACGGCTGGAATAGGGAAGAATGTGCAAATTCAACATTCGTGAGGCTGTCGAACCAGTCCCGACCGTTAAATGATTTAGGAAAAGTACAAAGGATGGCTTCAACATCAGGATGCCTGGCCATTCTGGGGATAATATTGTGCAAATATTTCTGATATCCCCCGCTCATTCCCCCTCCAGTTATATTAAGAACAGCTATTCTCATTGTCTCTACCTTCTTAGAAGTTCTACATAAGGTGATTTTTGATTACGGAGAGGTTTTCACCAAATCTTATATTTCACTAAATTGTTGAAGAAGGATTTGTCTTAGTGAAAAAACCTCTGCAAGCATTCAAGGCCATTTCAACGGTAATTTAGAGAATGCATTTTATTCCGCCGCAATGCTACGGGTTTCAACCCGTAGATGTAACCATCCATGGTAGCGGGCAAGCGAAGCTTGTCCCGGAAAGTGCCACAGATTTTAATCCGTGAAAATTTACTTTGTTGCCAATACAGTACAAGAGTATATATTCTCTTGCTTTCATTGCAATCTTTTTCGCTTTAAAAGTATTCTTTATAGGCAGTCTTATTTACCAGTGAGTTTGGTCATTAAATCTATCA
>CAZIAN010000115.1:0-11815 GCA_964537355.1 uncultured Pirellulales bacterium
TGAGAGCAACGTACAGGGTCTCAGCGGTATTACCAGAATCACCCCTAAACCAAATCGTCAGTGTGTTGACACCGTTCACTGTCCAGTCGCGATTGGAAGTCAAGACATAAGTCGCCTCAGATTTCCCAACAGCATTGTCATAAGCCATAGGCATCGACTGCAAGCCGCTGTGGACGATGGTCTGCTCGGCAAATGGAGGATTAGCGTAACCGACGACAGAACCGTTCGTTGCCGGGTTGTCGAATCCGTCTATCCAGGCAAGATATATCCTGTTGCTCCCGGGGTCACCTTCATCAAGGTCATTATAGCTCTCAAAATCATCGAGGATAAGGAAGTCAGCCGTGGTAAAGCTCCAGAGAGGGCCTGTCCACGGGCTGTCGGCGTTGGCGTTATTGGCTTCATCTACACGCCAGTAGTAAGTGGTATTCCACTCAAGCTGTCCGGGGTCATAGCTCTCGGTGCCAAGATTGCCGCCGCCTTTATTCTCAAGTGAACTTGCATCTGTTCCGAAATATACTTCATGTGAAGCACCAAATCCAGGCGTCCAGGTTAGAACAGGTGTTTGCGTGACATCCACAGCACCATTAGCCGGATTTGGGCTGCCAACTGCGCCCTGGGTTGTAAAGCTCCAGATTTCGCCTTTATACGTTTCAATAATATCGAACTCATCGACACGCCAGTAGTAAGTCTTAGCCATTTTAAGCGGGCCGGGATTGTAGCTCAAAGTGCCCTGAGGAAGACCGCCGGCTGCATTGTCCACTTCGTCAAAATTTTCACCGAAGTAAACCGTGTGCAGTTTAGCACCGAAGCCTGCTGTCCAGCCAAGCTTTACATCCACATCTACAGATTCGGCGCTATCAGCCGGGTCGGGAAAGTATGCTGTCTTGGGAGGAATACTAAAGCTCCAGATGTCACCCTTCCATGGGCTGTTCGGTTCTGTATCATTAACCTCATCGATTCGCCAGTAGTAGGTTGTGCCGGGAACAAGACCATCCGGATATGCAAAGCCGGGGAAACCTGCAACTAAAAACGTTGAGCCCTGGTTGCCCTGGAACACGCTCTCGGCGCCGGCGTCCACATCGTCAAAATTATCACCGATATATACATCGTGTGAGACTGCAAAATCTCCCGCCCGCCAGGCAAGGTTCACCCAAGTATCTGAATGCATAGCCCCATCAGCCGGAGTGGGACTTGCGGCAGTTGGATAGTCCCCGAGACCTTGCATGATAACCTGAATTTCGTCCCCCGACAGTGCTCGGCTGTACAAATAAACATCATCCAGGGAGCCATTCATTCTGCGCGCGACCCAATCAACATTGCCATCACCACCCAGGTAGATGTTGCTGTTCCAGTCGCAGGGGGCATGAGTAATCGCATTGACGGATCCTGCCACACCATTGATATAGAACGTTGCCTTATCGGGCTCGACCACAACCGCGCAGAAAGTCCAGTCATCCTCTGCGATCATGTCGCCTCCGCGGTAGCTCCACGACTCTGAAGTATCATTCCAGTGATAGGCCAACTGATAACCGAGTACGTTGAAACCGGTTGCAAGACCAGGTGTGCGGGTCATCATGAACGAGGACCAGTCCGGCTGCGCACCGTTCGGCTTAATCCATCCGGCCATCGTGGCTTCCGTAAGCTCCATATTCAGAGGTGGGATTTCAACCAGAGTGGGCCCGACCAGAACCACGGCGCTGCCGCGGATGCCCGGCCCCCAGGCCGGATCACCTTCTACGAAGACACCGTCGCGGCCGTTTCCCGAGGCATCACCAACTACGCTGCCTGCCCCCTCATCACACGTCCACCAGCCTAAAAGATCCGGAACGCCGGCGGCATAGACCAGATTCATCTGGGCTAAACCCAACATCACTACTACAACCACATAAATCATTCTTCTGCTCATAATAGTCCTCCTAAAAAAAATGAAGATACCTATGAATAATATTTTGGCCACACACCAAAATTATTATTGTTTTCAAAGTATGCTTTTTTCTTTGAAATGTTAAAGCTAACCACCGAGATACAAAGCCATCGTTACGACGAACCTTACCCCCGGCATAGAAACATCCTCCTCTATTGATAAATCAACAAAGCGCCGGTACTTCAAAAGGCCAAAATCCGCGGATAAAAAAAGCACGGACACGCGCCTCACCAATCTTTTTTATACCAAATTACCTGCTTTCCCGTCAAGTAAAATCCCTTTTTTATATATTAAAATGCGTTATTTGATTAAATTGCGGACAAAAGGACAAAGGATATGGGGATATCGCTTGGCTGGGACAGCTTTTTCAGACCATGAAAAAAGTGTTTAGAAGCTGTTTCAAAATTCGAATTCTACGAAAAGGTTACAGTAATCCGACACGCCCGAATGTAAAATAAAAGAAATAGCTGCTGCCGAATTCACCGATTAAACGCCCGAGGATAGCCTGGCGATTGCTGGGCCGCATGGCATTTTTGAGTTGTACAAAATTTGCATAACGTTCAAAGGTATCACGCTTTATATTGAACTTGCTTAAGTCCACTTTCTTTCCCTGGGAACCGAAGTAGATGAGTATGGCCTCTTCATAAAGAGTTGGAATTCCCTGATAGCCAAGATCATCGAGCCGTTCCATATTCGCCGCGATTTTGTCAACCTGCCCTGTCAGCAAATAACACGCCATAAGATATTCGAATGCCATCTTATTGCGGGGATTCCGGACGAGCAATTCTATCAGTATTTGATCAACAGAATCTTTACTGGTTCCTTTATGTCCCGCTTCGAACATATTTGAACGGATTTTGTCAACATAAGCCGCCTGGTCCGGCGCAAAGCCGTTATTCAGGGCGATGAGCAGTTTTTTAGCGGTTCGGCGATAGATAAGGTCTTTCTTCAGGGCGTTGAGATAAATCCGGGCGGTGCCGGTCTGTCCCTTAATGATATTGATCCATGCCAGTTTTTCGATGACAATCCCGAAAGGGCCCTGTGTGGCCAGAACTTCCGACGCCAGTCTTTCTGCCATGTTGACCTGTCCCAGTTCCATGAAGACATCACATAATTTTAATTGTGTCAGATAAGATTCTTTTTTCTCGTGTGTGAGAAGAAGCCCGTGCGGCGTCTGTGGGAAGTGAAACATGTCATAGGGCAGTCTGCCGGTATAGTACAACGCCCTGATGATGTCATGATTGAAATATACGTTGCTTTTACCCTTGGGCAGACTGCGACCAAGCTCAAGAACCTTGTCCCATTGTTTCCGGAGAGCATAGTCGTTTGCCAGGACGAACGGCTTGCTCATCTGGTCATAGCTGAAGTAGAGTCCCGCGGCCGTCAGCACAATCGGAAAAGCTATCACTGCCGGTTTCTTGAAGATGGTAGGAGATAGTTTCTTTTCTCTGGCTGCGTTATGCGACTTTTTTTTCTTTTTCGGTTTAGAACGTATCTTACGGGTTTGCCCGGTCTTGCTCAGCGCCATCTTGCCGAGGAACATGAGCAGTACACTCAAAGGCACAAAACCGTAAAGGAGGATTATCAAAATTCTTAAAAAAGTATTCATGCCGACGGTAACTGCCGGAGAAACAGGTGTCAATATAAGAAATGCCTTTTGAGGTGGTATGAGAAACAAAAACTGAGTAAGTCCCCAGATTATTGCGAAGCTCGCCGGCAGGGCCAGTATCGTGAGCCTCCAGTCTCTGTGGACAAAGATTCCGTAGATTACAGTCATGATGAGAAAAACCCAAAGACCTCCTGCACCCGACAACCAGAAAATTACGGCTGCCATAAGACAATATTCCACTGCACGAATCACTGACCTGCGCAAAGGCACTCTTTCAAAGACTAAGGAACATAACAGCCCCAGAGACACAGTCAGACAGGCCGGCAAAGGATGTTTGTAGTCACTATAGATCAGAAAGATCAGGATCGCCGGAACAGAGGCCAGGACAGTGGCCCGCGCATAACCGGCGGCCACAAGATGCCGTCTGGAAAGTTCGCACAGGCATAAGCTGGATATCACAATGATCACGGATCCCAGCGGCGAATAATAAAAGCCCTGGGAAAGGAACCCGGATACGTACGCAACGAACCCACCGGGCAAATCCAGAGAGTTTTTCAGAAACGACCATCCTGTTACAAAAGGGTGTGCATCCGGAAGAATAGTGCCGAAACATTGATAGATAAGGTGTGGCTCAATAACAAGCCACAAGTATAATGCGCCCAACAAAAAGAATATCAGATTATGTGGAAATTGTTTTATTCTATAAAGCACGTTTACTCGTCTCTTACCAATGGGCCTAATTTTTTAACAATCTGTCACTCACGTTCCTGCCAGGGCTCGGATGGGCCGGCCTGGGGTGTTGCTCCTGTAATGGGAATGTCCACGGCCACGGTAGGCTCTGACCGAGCGGCCCGGGCCAGTAAGGATTTATTCACCTTGATGTGTCCCTTAACCAGTTCAGGAACGCTGAATGTCTCTAACAGTGAATCATAGTACGTCGGGTCCTTCTGCGGCAGGATGAAAGGCTTGTGGACCTGACCGGTTTCGTCAACGTAGCTGAGATAAGTTCTGGTTAGCGTTCCTCCCTGACGCTTGCTGCTGAATGCGATCCACCGGCTGTTGCTGGACCAGCTATGCCACGATTCGGAATACACACTGTTGATAGCCAGCTTGCGATAGTCCCTTGTGGTCAGATCCATCAGGTAGAGGTCGCTGCTGGGCTGATATACAGGAAAGCAGCCGTATCGGCACATGCAGAACAGAAGAAATCGGCCATCCGGCGAGATCCTTGGCAGCAGGACACTCAATCCAGTTTCATCGGCGGCCAGGACAGTCTCTGCCTTGCCCCATTGATCTGTCTCGGCATCATACGCTATGCGCCGAAGATCATATTTGAGCTTGTCATAGTTCTCGGGCGGAATAATGTCCCGATTTTGCCATAGAATAGGGCCGCTGCAAAAATACAAATACCGCCCGTCCGGAGACCAGGTTGGATAGGTCTCAAGCCGGTTTTTATCTGACAGATCCGGAGGGCTCACTGCTTCTTTACTATCAACATGATAACAGACTAAGGCCGAATCGAGATCCACTACGTCCCTGACCTCTACGCCGCCGGTATGAAAAAATTGGCGCACCTTGTTTATCGAATATACGGCCAATTGGCCGCTTGGATGCCAGGCGGTATAGCCCCACTTTGCACCAATCTTTTCGATGGTGCCATTCCGGGCCAGAAGAGTGTGACTGCCGTATGTCGCACTACGCAGTCCGATCGTCATCGTATCCGGCGCATTGCCGACAAAGCTGTGACAGTTAAGACACCCCTGGCCAAAAGAACGCCCTTGTAAAACAGCAGACACATCGTAATCGGTCAGGTTGCGTTGATAAATCCCTATGTCTTTCCACCATTTATAAATTGGTTTCATAAACCGATATACCACCGTCTCGTCAATGTTTTCTTTAGCTATGGTATTGGTGATACGCTTAAATTGTTGCCATCGGTTATCTGCGCCTTTAACATAAACATCTATGAATACCTTATTTCCTTTGTTTACTTTAAGTAAGGCCCGCCATTTTCGCAAAGGGATGTGTATCAGTCCTGTCTTGCTGGAAATCCCTATCGCTGCGCCGCTATTTGAATGGATTTTGACGCGGTAGGCCTGTCCTTTTTCGGAAATCCTGAAATTCAGGGGGGCAATGTTATGTGGAATGACAATGCCGGAGTAGTCAGGGATAATATTCGGTTCGTTAGCGATTTGCGTGCAATTGTCCATGTCCCCGAATGAGCGGCACACAAGCCACACCCCGGAAAGTATGATAGCACTGCAAAAAACACCTATGATAGTAAATCTTATTTTCATGAATCTCTGCAAGGTTTATCGACATTATGTACCAGGGTATTTAATACACTATCGGGAGATTATAAATTAGAGGTCATCAACCTACAAGTTTCCCTACTGAAAATTCGCCCTTTCTTTATTTGGCCGAATTGCAGATTTAAGTATTTTTTCCTTGTCTCTTGGTCCGCCCGGCGGTAAATTATAAACCAGAGGGATCGGTACCCATATCGTGCCTGTGGTTGGTCAGGTCGAATGGGTGGAAATCTCAGGCTTGATAAATACTGATTTGCGAGAAGCGGGATAATGGCCAGGCTTCAGTCCAATTCGATTGATATTGAAAAATGGCTCGGATTAATCAGGGCCGACAATGTTGGTGCGACTACTTTTGCGAAACTAATAAAACATTTCGGCTCGGCGGACCGTGCATTGGGTGCTTCGGTTAGTGAGTTGGCCAAAGTGAACGGGATTGGTTTTAAAACCGCCGAACAAATAGCCGCCACACGCGGCAAGTTCGATGTTACGGCGGAGCTGGAATTAGCGGCAAAGCTCGGTGTCTGGATAATCAATCTTGACGATAAGCGATACCCGCCCGCGCTGAAACAGATTTACGACCCGCCGCCTGTGATTTACATAAAAGGGAGTTTGTGCCGCCAGGATAATCTGGCGATATCGATAGTAGGCTCTCGCCGGTGCAGTTTGTACGGTCAGGAGCAGGCTTCAAGGCTGGCACATTTTTTAAGCTCAGCGGGTTTTACCATTTGTTCGGGGATGGCCCGCGGAATAGATACCGCCGCCCACCAGGGCGCGTTGTCAGCCGGAGGGCGCACAATTGCTGTCCAGGGCTGCGGACTTAAAAATATTTATCCGCCGGAAAACAAGAAACTGTTTGAGCTTATAATCGAATCCGGTGCCTGTATCAGTGAGCTGCCGCTGCTGTATGAGCCGTTGTCTGAGAACTTTCCGCCCCGAAACAGGATAGTAGCGGGACTTTCTTTAGGTACGATTGTTATCGAAGCGGGGCTGCGTTCGGGGGCGTTAATCAGCGCAAGGATGGCGATGGAAAATAATCGAGAGGTGATGGCGGTGCCGGGGAAGATTGATTCGCCTTTAAGCAGGGGAACGCATCGGCTGATAAAAGAGGGCGCAAAGCTGATAGAATCCGTTGAGGACGTGATGGAAGCCCTCGGTTATATCGGCGAACAATTGGAAGAGCATGTAAGTGCGGCTGCACAAAATGCGGCTAAAAAAGTAGATACGCCGCTCTTCGAGATAAAAGAGCTGAAGCTCAGCGCCCATGAGAAGACGATTTTCGAATGCCTGAGTAAGGAGCCTTTGCATATAGAGCAAATAATCGCAGATACCGATTTAGCGGCGGGAAGTGTTAACGCTTCCCTGGTATCGCTCCGGCTAAAGGGCCTTGTTAAGCACCTTCCGGGCAGTTTGTTTGTGAGGAGATAGTTACAATGTAATATCCCGTCTAAAGCCGGGTAAACTCTGGAGCAAAAGTAAAAGGCAAATATCTGCCTTTTAAAACTTAATTTATCAACATTATTTAAGTCGGTGAAAGGAGAATGATTATGGACCCTAACTTATTTCATCTGGACTGGGAGCAAATCGGCGAGGTTCTTGCGGGCGTAGTTATCATGGCATTCATAATCGAACGTGCTCTGGCGGTATTGTTTGAGAGCCGGTTTTTTATAAGCCGGTGGAAGAAGAAGAGTCTTAAGGAGCTTATAGCATTTTTGATTGCAGGGCTGACTTGCTGGTATTGGCAATTTGATGCGATAAGTATGATATTCCTGAAAGAAAAAGTAACGCTGTTGGGTATGATAATAACCGGAGCTGTAGTGGCCGGGGGCAGCAAGGGCGCTATAAAGCTTTTCCGAGACGTAATGGGATTCAAGAGTACCGCCCAGGAGGAAAAAGAAGACGCTGACAAGGCCGAAAAATTGCAGTTGGCATCCGCGCGGGCCGTATGAAAAGGAGGTGATAAATAATGAAAAAGTATTTTAACTTATATCCGATGATTGTGATTTCGATTTTGTGGGCCGGCATTAGTTACGGTGATTATCTTGAAGCGCACCGCAGGGCGACCATCAAAACAGAACCTGGAAGTGGTGCCGAAGTTATTGAAAGGATTGAGCCTCAAACCTGCGTTGAGCTGTTAAATGAAGGCCGGCAGGAAAACGGTTACTACCAGGTGCGTGCTCCGGGGACACAGGAACCAGGTTATATATACCGTACGTTTGTTCGCCGATATTACGGTGATATGCCTGTGCCTGAGACAGAAGAAAGTATCATCAGGTCTCTGGCCGACCCGACGCTAAGGTTCACTCCGGAATTACGCAGGTACGCGATTCGCCACCTTAGTATAGGAAAGCCGCAGGCGGTTCATGAGCGGGTGCGGGAAGGCTATGTGTTGGGTCATGACGGCAGGCTTAAGATTCCTGTGTGGGTCCAGTACGAGCTTAGCAGGGGCGACCTGGGTGGAACGGCGGTAAGGAAGGACGACTTCAGAGCTGATGCGTCTGTTCCATTTAGATATCGAGCCGAGCTTGATGATTATGAGGGCAGCGGTTTTGACCGGGGGCATATGGCGCCTGCAGGCGATATGAGCCGGAGCGAAAAGGTTATGTCGGAAAGCTTTCTGCTGTCCAATATGGCTCCGCAGGTTGGCGTAGGTTTTAACCAGAATATATGGAAGACTCTGGAGACGGCGATTCGCGGATGGGTTCAGGAGCGGGGACGGCTGACTATAATTACCGGGCCGATTTTTGCCGTCGAAAATGACAGAGTTTCATACAGAGTTATCGGCCAAAATAATGTGGCGGTGCCTACCCATTTCTACAAGATAGTAGTGGACAACAATGACCCGGATAACGTACAGGCTTTGGCGTTTATGATGCCGAATCGAGACCTGTCTGGTGAAAACTACGCCGATTACCTGACCTCGATAGACACGATAGAGAGCGCCGCAGGTATTGATTTTCTATCGGCGCTTCCGGTCGCGGTCCAGCATACGGTGGAATCCAATCGGGCTCAGGGCCTCTGGTAAGAGAAAGCCGGGGCGAGCAGGGGATTTCTTGTATTTAAGCTGAGGGTTAGGTTTTGCTTGGAAGGTGTGCGCCTTTTGCCGGAAATATACAGGTGAGCATAGCAAATTGAATCGAGGAAAATAGAAATTGAAAATGAAGAATTAATCCTTTGATTCCTCCGACGATGTTCAGGGACAGTTTGATGGTCTATACCAGAAGTAGATTATCTTTTACCGGTGTACCATCTTTTAGGAACATCATCGCCTGTGGTTTCTTCGATTGATGAGACGTGTCCGTCGAGCCAGAGGACGTTAAGGCGTCCGCCGGTCCTGAAGTCTTCTTGTATTCTTATATTGTGTCTGAAGATGTCGCGGTAGTAATCCTGACGCCGGCCTCCCTTGCGATAGTCCGTTATATTCAGGGTGCCGGGACCGCTATTAAAAAGCATGTCCTGGGTGTCCTGTTCGAATCTTGGCTCGGCGTGGTCCTGGCAGATGATAAATTCCGAATGAGGGTGTATCTCAGTTGTTTTTCTGCCCCGGGCATATCCGCTAAGGCCCTGGGCCGCTGTCCGAATGGCCTCGGGATCAACATCGTATATTAGGTCCGGCACCTTTGTTAAACTCGGGCAGCCAAAAATCTTTCTGTCCTTAATATAATCTATATATACAATACCCCAATAGGCGTCGTTATCATCGGTTTTTCTAAGACGGCCTCTTGCATCGTACCACAGAAATCTGTTGGCGTTCTTCGGGTCGGCTAATTTCATGTCATTGTCGCCAAGGTACATCTGTATCGCTAATCCAATTGATCTTTGGTTGGACTTGCACGACATCTCTCTTGCTAATTCTTTTGCTTTTCTCATGGCCGGCATCAAAATTGCCAGCAGCAGGGCGATAATAGCAATCACCACCAATAGCTCTATGAGAGTGAAACCTCGTATCGAATACTTATGAGTAAGCCCCTTTGTGAAATGTTTCATCGGTCTGTCTCCTGTGATTCTTCCTAAACCAAGTCGATATTTTTTTCAAGCCGCTTCTGATTTCCCATATATGCTTTAATATCAAATTATTGTGTTTTTCACAACTTTTATACGAAAAATTCAGGAATTATGTTCTTTGCAATCAGTGTTGTTTGCCGTCGGCTTGTGCGCACTTGGCATAAAAAAAGCCCCGCAATTTTATTGCGGGGCTGAATATTTTAAGAACCGGACAATATTATCGATCCTCCTTATTGCCTGTCCTCCTTATCGCCTGTGTACCAACTTAACGGCACATCGTCTCCCGTAGTTTCTTCAATATGAGTAACGTGTCCGTCCAGCCACAGAACATTGGTTCTTCCGCCCGTCCTATCCGGATCGGGGTATCTGACATTGTGTCTGAAAATCTGCCGATAGAACACCAAAAAAACGCCTCCCTGTCGATATCTGGTTAGATTCATAGAACCGGGGGTGTTATTGTTGTGAAGGCTATCGAGGGTCCAGCCATCTTGTCTTTGTGCGTGGTGGTCGAGACAGTAAATGAATTCTGACAGGCGGTATATAGTTTCTGTATTCCGGCCTCTGGCCCTCTTATGATGATTCAGGCCAAACGCTGCATGCTGACTTTCAAAATCCCAGTCGGACTGCTTAGGGCCAATGTCACGGTATGTCAGTCTGGTATTAGAAGTGTTTCGAAAGCTCGGACAGGCGAATATCTTCGTCTGACCTCTAATGTAGTCCTTGTAAAAAGTGCCCCAATAAGTCCCGTCTCCGGAACCCGGTCTTAGATAAGTATGGCCGTCCGACTCGAACCACAGAAATCCGCTGGAACTCTGGGTATCGGGTATTTTACGTTCATAGTCGTCGAGGTACATTTGCACGGCCAGTCCGACGTTCTTCAAATTTGACTTGCAGGCGGTTTCCCTCGCTATCTCCTTGATCTTCCGCATTGCGGGCATCAGGATGGCCAGCAGTACGGCAATAATAGCAATCACCACCAATAGCTCTATGAGAGTGAAGCCTTTTGCCCCGGGCTTAGCAGACCTTTTTGTGTAATTTTTCATCGGCTTGTCTCCTGTATTTCTGTCTAAAGCTATATAAACAGTTTTTGGGACAAACGTTTTTCCAAACGACGATGATTTTAGCTAAGCTGCTGTGAATACCAGCTTAATTCATAACGACAGAGTTGTCCATAAAAATAAGGTGAGGCTCTAAAAAATTACTTTTGTTATGAGAATGTGCGAAATTTCCTCCGGTAAGAATGAGAGGAAAATTCATAACGGTGGCTTGTGCTCACCTGGCATAAAAAAAGCCCCGCAACTTTATTGCGGGGCTCAATATTTAAGTTAATTATAATTAGTGCGCCTATCCTTCTTATCGCCTGTGTACCAATGTAAAGACACATCATCTCCCGTAGTCTCTTCCAGAGCGGTAACGTGTCCGTCAATCCATAGGATATTAGATCGTCCGCCGGTCCTGTCGTCGTCGGCGTATCTAATATTGTGTCTGAAAATTTGCCGATAGGTGAAGTGACGACTGCCGTTTTCTCGATAGCTTGTCAGGTTCATAGCCCCGGTGTTGTTGTTATTATGAAAGCAATCGCTCGTGCCGCCATCGGGTCTTGGTTCAGCGTGGTCGCTGCAATAGAGGAATTCTGAAAGACGGTATATAGTATTAGTATTGCGGCCCCGGGCCCTCTCATGATGATTTAAGCCAAACGCTGCGTGCTGAATTACGTCGGCATTATCGGCGCCAGCATCGTATATTAATCCTTCGGGAACACGCTGTAAACTCGGACAGCCGAATATCTTCGTATTTTTGAGGTAGTCATAGTAAAAAGTGCCCCAATATGTGCCGCTGGAACCGGGTTTTCGTGGAGTCTTGCCGTCTGACTGGTACCACAGAAACTGGTTGGAACTCTGGGTGTCCGGTATTTTACGTTCATAGTCGTCGAGGTACATTTGCACGGCCAGTCCAACATTCTTCAAGTTC
>CAZIAN010000116.1:0-1609 GCA_964537355.1 uncultured Pirellulales bacterium
TAATCATTGCTGATGTTATCAGCCATTGAGCTAATTAACTGAGAGAAGTCCTAATTTGTTCAGATAATATACACAAGAATTGCAAAAGATGTTAAGATGCATAGTTGAAAATATTAATCCATATTATCACGAAAGGAAAGTCATGCCGAATTTATATACTTTGAATCGACGCGAGTTTATGCGGGTTTTTGCAGCAGGGGCGGCTGGTTTGGGTCTGGGAGGTTGTCATAGCGGTATTACTGGGGCGGCAGAACGGCAGAAACAGCCCAATATTGTTTTTATCATCGCTGACGACCTGGGCTGGAGGGATATCGGATACCAAGGCTCAGAAATCCAGACGCCAAATCTGGATAGCCTGGCAAAAGAGGGGCGGGTATTCGATCAACATTACGTCATGCCCACGTGCACCCCGACACGGGTGGGATTATTGAGCGGACGGTATCCAAGTCGGTTCGGTGTACTCTCGCCGGCTTATGGGAAAATTTATGACGATGATACCGTGACCTTGCCGGGGGCGTTGACGAGCAGCGGCTATGTTACACATATATCGGGTAAATGGCATATGGGATCACCACCGGAGTTTACGCCGATGAAATATGGCTTTACGTCTTCTTACGGGTATTTTGCCGGACAGATCGATCCCTATACGCATCATTATAAAACAGGCGTAAAATCATGGCACCGCAACGATGACTACCTGGATGAAAAAGGACACGCCACGGATCTGATTACCGATGATGCGGTGCGTGTGATTAAGTCCAGGCACACGCAACCCTTTTTTTTATATGTCGCTTATAGTGTACCGCACTATCCCTTAAAGGAGCCGGAAAAGTGGTTAGCGATGTACCCGAATATTAAGGAGGAATCGCGTAAGTGGTTTGCCGCCAGTGTGACGCACATGGATGACGGTATCGGGAAGATTGTAAATGCCCTGGATAAAACAGGACTGAGAAAAGATACATTACTTGTTTTCGTTAGTGATAACGGCGGGCAGAAGAGCTGGCACAGCGATACTGAATATAAGGGCCGCTACGCCATGCTGCCACATACGGTGCTGGGCAATAATCTGCCTTTACGGGGCTGGAAGGGTGACTGTTATGAAGGCGGAGTACGGGTGCCGGGATTCGTGAACTGGCCACAGACAATCTCGACAGGAAAAATTGAGGCGCCGGTCCATATTGTCGATTGGATGCCGACATTGTGTCATCTGGCTGGCTTTGAACCGAAGCATAGTCTGCAATGGGACGGTCAGAACATCTGGCCGATCATTACAGGTGAGACAACTCATCCCTCGGAGCGAATCTTGTACTGGAAAACCCCCGGTGCTTCGGCCGTACGCAAAGGCGACTGGAAATTGATTGTCACCCGAAAGAATGGTCGTAGCGAGTTGTTCAATTTGGCGAGCGATCCCTATGAGAAGAATGACCTGGCCAGCCAGGAAAGCGGGCGTGCGTTGGAGTTGAAAGCCTTGTTACAACAAATAGCCTCCAGGGATCGAGAGAGGAATTCATAGGATACCAAATGTGCTTGTGATATATTAGAAGGTAAAATATGATGAAACAGAATAGAGTATGGGTCGGTTTATACATATATGTCGTATTAATAGCGG
>CAZIAN010000116.1:1709-11791 GCA_964537355.1 uncultured Pirellulales bacterium
ATTTATGTATTGGCGCAGGACACAGGCAAGACTCACCACCATATCCATATTACCAACTGTCATATCCATGATGTCAATGGGAAAGTTGCCGGCAAAGGCAGGGGTGGTATTCATGTCCATGTGAAGGGAGAGAAGCCGGCTAAATTTCATGATGTCCGTATTGTGGGCAACCGGATAGAGCGAGTCGGGGGTGTAGGGATTGGCAATAACTCCCCTCATGCGAAAGTACTTTTTGGCACTGAGGCAAAGGACCGACGCGCTGACTATTTCTGGACCAAGGTTTATGTAGCCTCTAATTTCATAGACCATACGGGCCGGAACAACATAATAGCGCGTGTTAGTAAAGATGCCGTATATGAGTACAATACTCTGGCGAACAGCAGCCGCTACAGCACGGGCCACAGCATATTCTGCTATAACACCCGGGGCATTAAGATCCAGTATAACGAAGTTTACGGAAATGTCGGAGAAGGTGGAATAGACAGGGGTGCCTTTGATGCGGACTATCGCTGTACCCATACCTACATTCAGTATAACTACAGTCACGACAATCTCTGGTTTTGCGGCATTATGAAACGACCTACACGTTATGTGTTTATTCGTTACAATATCAGCCAAAACGATAGGGAAGGAATTTATTTCTATGGCTTTGAGCGTGAACAGTCAGCAGACCATGTTTACATCTACAATAATACTCACTACGTGAGTAAGGAGCTTGATGTCGAGGTGTTTTGTGAGAATCGAACTCCTTTGAACTCCGTGTTTGAAAACAACATATTTTACTTTGAAGGCGCGGGACGTTGGGGGCAAAACAGCAAAGGAATCAACACGAGGTTCAACAACAACCTGTACTTCAACATTTCGCCGCATGAATCTGATCGGAATCCTGTTGTGGGGGATCCCCTTTTTGAAGCGCCTGGGAAGGGAGGAAGCCGTATTGATATGAGAACCCGAGAATCCCTGCGTGGATATCGGCTGACATCAGACTCTCCTTGTGTTGATAGCGGGAGTATTATTCCAGACAATGGAGGCTTGGATTTCTGGGGCAATAGAATCACCGATGGCAAGCCCGATATTGGGGCGCATGAATGGAGCGGGATGGATTATCACAAAGAACAGGCCCTTGTTCCGCACAAACAAATAAAGCAATATACCAAATGATATCAGGATGGTTTCTTAGTGAGACAAATCCATGACTAACAAGAACAGAAACAAACAATTTGTCGATTGATGAAATCGCCAAACCTCAAATTCCTTCTGAAAAACGAATATTTTAAAGATTAAATCGCATTGTGTCGGCTACGCGACACAAAAACGCTTAATTGATTATATTGGTGTTTTGGATTTTGTCTTTTGTCTTTTCATGCCTATAAGGCTTGGCCAGCACACCAATATCTCTCTTGACGTGTTCAGGCAGTTTCGGCCAGACCTGAATGAGTTCTAAAAGTGTGGGGAAAGGAGTTGACTCATTTAGATAAAGAGAGAGTGGTACACGGTTCGTAATACCGAAAGGCTGGTAGAAACTGTCCAAAAGTTGTTTACAGATCTACCGATAGGAGCCTCGCCTTGACATTTGCGAAGCTATTGTTACCATCGTGGAGTAAGTCAGCCAGCTTAAGATAGCCTCGCAGTAATGAGGTTTACCACTTGAAGTCCTTAAGGAGCACAGTTATGAATTTTATAAATATCAATAACAGATTCAGGAGATTCATCGTCCTGACTGGGCTTATAGGATTGCTTGCCTGGACGCACCGGGAGACCTTCGCATGCTCGACCATTCTGGCCGGCAAAAAAGCGACGTCCGATGGTTCGGTTCTGATGAGTAGCTCGTGTGACGGTGACATCATGGGTTTGATCTATGTCATGCCTGCGCAAAAGTACCCAAAAGGTACCAAGCTCCCAATGTATTGGAATCTCCCCAGGCCCAGGACGCATCAGGAGTACCTGTCCAATCTGCGTAAGGGCTATGACCTCGTTGGCTATCTGCCGGTAGAGGAGACTTATCGCAGCATCATTTTAGGCGGTAATGTCGAGAATATGACCACAGGCGGCATGAACGAACACGGCCTCAGCATTGCTATAGAATTTCTGCCCATGCGCGCCGGCCTGGCATGTAAACACGGTGTCGTCGGTCCAAACAGTAACCACTGGACGACCTCGTTGATTGCCAATGGTCTGATGCGGGCCCGAACAGCACGCCAGGCCATTAGAATAATCGGCGCCATGATAGAGCAGTACGGATTTCAGTACTACCGTGCTCCCCACGCCGGTGTGGCCCTGCCGATAGCAGACGACAAAGAAGCCTGGCTCATGGAAATCTTTGGTCCGGGTGAGAAATGGACGGCAGACAGCGGCAAACCGGGTGGTGTCTGGTGTGCCCAGCGCATACCAGACGGGGATATTAGCTGTAGTGCCAATCGCAGTCGTATCGGCAAGGTTAACCTGAAAAATCGCGATATGTTTATGACATCCCCCAACATCCACTCCCTGGCAGAAGAACTCGGATTCTGGAAAAGGGGTGATCCCTTCGTATGGCATGATGTGTACGGCGATCCGGGCAGCAGCTATAACTCTTTACGCGAATGGCGGGCCCTGAGTCTGGCTGCACCATCACTGAATCTTCAAGTCACAGGCGAACCCTCAGTTGATCGCTACCCATTTTCTGTAAAACCAGACAGACCACTCACCGTCCAGAGACTCATGGCCGTCATGCGGGATGGCTATGAGGGAACCGAGTTCGATCTTACAGAGTATCCGGCATTTAATCCACAAGGCAAAAAGAGCCCTTTGGCACGTCCCTGGGGACCAACAGAACTATTTGACTTGTTGGGCATCAAGCCAGAGCGCGCCCTTGGTACTCCTACCAGTGGATACGTCTTTGTCGCACAGCTAAAAGATTGGCAGCCGGATATGTTTGGGAACTGCCTGTGGTTTGCTTACGGGCCGGCTTACACGAGCTGCTTTGTCCCCATCTATGCCGGAGTGACCGATCTGCCGGATACATGGGACCAGGCCCCGGACTATACCCGGATAAGCCGGAACCAGGTTCAGTGGAACTTTCGCTTGGTGTTCAGTCTGGCTAACAACCTGAGATATCAAGAAGCGATGCAGGATATTCAACATGTTTTTAGACCTGCTGAAGCAGCATTTTTCAAGATACAGAAGTATGTGGAAAGAACGGCCGCAGAGGTTCTAAGGAAAGAAGGTGCCAGGGGTGTCGAGCGTTTTTTAAATGCCTATGTGGAGCATTGCCTGACACAGGTAGGATATGCCTATAAGGAACTGGTTGATTATCTGATGTTTACGTACTTAGTGGATCACTCAGAGGTGGCACTGCCAAAATTACCTGCTATTTGTGTACCCATCATTCCCGCAGTGCCAGATAATTGATTGGCTCAAGGCTGTATCGGAAAACTCTCAACCGGCTTTTAATAAGGAGTTCAAGTGATGCGTAAAGAACAAAATCTTAGCCGTCGGCAGTTCATCGCTAAATCGACAACACTGGCCACAGTCAGTATTGTTCCGAGATATGTCCTGGGTGGATCAGGGCATATATCACCGAGTGACCAATTGAATGTCGCGGTCATTGGTACAGGGGGGCAGGGAATCACCAATATCAAGGCACTACTGACACACAGTGATGTGAACATCACGGCGATCTGTGATGTGGCAAAGTTCTGGGACAACAGTAATCTTTATTACCGACACAATGGCGGTCGTGAACCCGCGATTAAGGCAATTGAGGACTACTATCAACAAACAGGATCCGAGGGATATCACGGCTGTAAAGTGTATGTTGACTTTCGCTTGATGCTGGAGAGATCCGACAAAGATATCGATGCCGTTGTAGTGGCCACACCGAACCATGTGCATGCTGTTGCCAGCATGGCGGCGATCCGGGCGGGAAAAGGAGTGTACTGCGAGAAGCCTCTTACGTATTCTGTGTACGAGGCTCGCAGGATCGCCGAAGCGGCGCGTGAGGCCGGGGTTGCCACGCAATTAGGCAATCAGGGCCATTCCTCAGATGACATTCGGCGGGCCGTGGAATGGGTTCGTGACGGGGCTATCGGAAAGATAAGCAAAGTGTATGCATGGGCCGGCGAGAATCGTATACCGACGTTTACCGAACGCCCCAGGGAGACACCACCAGTGCCGGAGGGTTTGAACTGGGACCTCTGGCTCGGACCTGCCAAAGAGCGGCCATACCATCCCGCATATACGCCCCTGCTCTGGCACTACTGGTGGGATTTCGGTGGTGGTAAGCTCGGCAATTTCGGATGTCACACGCTGGATACCGCTGTCTGGGCCTTAAATTTAGAGCACCCCACTCTCATCGAGGCCAGTTCAACACAGCTTAGCAAAGAAACGACTCCCATAGCCTCCACGTGTCACTACAAGTTCCCGGCACGCGGAGCTCAGCCGCCGGTTGATCTTTATTGGTACGATGGTGGGATACGGCCGCCGAGGCCCGATTGCCTGGAACTCAGACGGAATCTGCCACGTGAGGGTGGATCTCTGCTTGTTGGAGAGCAGGGGGCCATTCTGTCAGGCGTATGGAGTGGGTCTCCGCGGATCATCCCCGAGAAAAAGATGCGGGATTACGAGCAGCCTCAGGCATCGATTCCTCGCTCTCTGGGCCATCGTCGCGATTGGATCAACGCGTGTAAAGGTGGTCCACCGGCCAGCTCAAATTTCGAGTATGGCGCTCTCCTGACTGAGATCGTTCTGCTCGGGGTAGTCGCTCTGCGAACCGGCACCACACTCCACTGGGATGGGCCTAACATGAAGGCAACTAATGCACCTCAGGTGGAACCGGTCATCCATGGCCATTTTCGCAAGGGATGGGAGATCTGATTCTACATTTTTCCATCTGAGCGGATCTTTTGCTCTGTTACAGTGTAGTTCCATCAAGCAGGTTCTTGCTATCAGACAAATTGGGTAACGCCTGGTACGGCCACTTCCGCCTTGGGAGGGTCGGCGTCCCATGTGTATCCCGACGGCGAAAGGTCCTCTTTGGAATTAAGGACCTGCTCCCAAGTAAGACTACGGCCTGTGTATGCGCTCATCCGGCTCATGATGGCCATCATGGTACTCTTGGCCATGTAGTTGCCATTGTTGATTACCTTTCCGGCACGCAATGCAGCAAGAAACACATTCTGTTCGAGCTGATGGCTATCGATCCGTTCACCGCGCTTAGCCTGCCAAGGATTCTCGCCGGTAATCCTGCCTGTCTTCATGTCGGCGATCCCCTTTGTGCCCATCACGAATGTCTGTGATTCGTTTGTACAATCACGCTGATGACGCGTAGTCGTGAATACTCGCACACCCTGGGGGTATTCAAACACCGAGCTAAAATGGTCAAAGATCTGTCCGTAGTCCGGGCCCGTGCGAGCCTGGCGGCCCCCGGTACTATAGCAGCGGGCCGGATACCGATCATTCATAACCCAGGCCATGCGGTCCAGTTGATGTATAAACTGCTCCACGTTGAAGTCACCCGACAGCCAGGTGAAGTAATACCAGTTACGCATATGATATTGCATATCGGTCATGCCGGGTTCGCGTGGACGGACCCAGACACCACTACCGTAGCGCGCCGCATGCAGGGCGACAATCTTACCAACCGCGCCATCCTGGATGCGTCGAACGATTTCCTGCGACGCGGGTGAATACCGGCCATTGAGTCCCGAGACGATACACAGGTTCTTCTCTTTGGCCAACTTCGTGGTTTCGAGCACTGACCTTACTCCCGGGGCATCCACGGCCACGGGCTTCTCGGCGAATACGTGCTTTCCGGCCTCAATGCAGGCCCTGAGGTGCATTGGGCGGAAATGAGGCGGTGTGGCCAGCAGCACAACATCTACATCGGAGGCGATAACCTGCCGATAGCCGTCGAATCCGGTGAATTGGTGGTTGGAGTCCACCAGTATGCGATCTCTGATTTTCTCCTGCTGTTTCATGTTCCTGAGGCTCGTTTGCAGCCGATCTTGAAAGGCATCGCTCATAGCGACAAGTCTGGCGCCAGGGTCGGCGTTTAATACCTGTGTGGCCGCACCGGTGCCGCGTCCGCCGCAACCGACCAGACCCACACGGATTGCATCGCTGCCTGCAACGTGTGCACTGTGCGCAATGGAAAGTCCGGTGACAAGGCTGCCGGCTACTGCGGTTGTGGAACGCTTCAAAAACTCACGACGTGACGTGGAGATCATTCCATTTTGGGCATTTGCTGTGGTTGAGTTCTTCATAACATCACTCCCTTTCAATTTAGGTTGTTTCGAGATGAACCATTAGAACACGTATCAGTATAATCACAATCCAGGAAATCTCAAGTTTTTTCGATATATAGGTGTCCACATTATTCTGTTTGTAATGCATGTCGGAAATATTATATCCAACATTTCCAGGATAACCTATTAAACAATATAACTTCTTAATTGCAATGTCGATACTGTGAAAAAGTATTATTTGTAGACCTGATTTTTCGCAATCTGGGCCATTGACATTTTGCGAACTATGTGAAGAGCTTCCCCGCTTCATCCACAATCCTGTAGGTTGTTCTTGAATTTTTGAGTTTCATAGCATATCATGTGTTATTGATTTAGAAAGGTCAGTTCGACCTTCGATCAACCCATACTAACAAATATAGTCAAAGGTTTTCAATGATGCACACAAATCACCGAATCACAGTTTTCATGCTGGTCTGCTTCTTAGCACACTCTACTCTTGTTGCAGCGATAATTGAGCCTCTCGTGCGTGCAGTTGACTTGGATGTGGGCGAAACGCGACAGGTTATGCTGCACGACGGCACCAAGGCGGCAATAACGCTTCTGGAATTAACCGAAAAACGCGACTCGGTCCGTAACGCAGTGCGCAGGGCTCAGGTCAAAGTAAAAATCAACGGGCAAAGGGCTTCGTTAGTCTCATCGACATATCATCTGCCGATGGCAATTGGCGGCGTCCAGATCGATTGTCCGATCACAAAGGGCTACATACAGAACAGCAGCAAAGCCAACGCCTGGGGTCTCGTTAAAGACGCTCGCCTTCGACTCTGGCCCTCCGGCTCGCCATGGATTCGCCCCGGTACATTCATTTACCCGGTAAAGCAGAAGTGGTTCGCCAGCGATACACAGATGGCAAATGTCCCCTGCTATGTCAACGCCTGTGACACACCCGGCCAGAAGAGCATTTATTATCACTACGGCCTGGACTTCGGCGGTTCCGAAGGAATGACAGATGTCGTTGCGGCTACGGATGGATTGGTCGTTTCTGTACGTGATAATGTACTCGACGCCCACAAAGACTCTCCGATCGCACCACGCTACGATGTGGTTTACGTTCTCGACGATCGTGGCTGGTACTATCGTTATAGCCATCTACAGATGATTGCAACGCCGGTGATTCTGGGCAAGCGCGTCAAGATGGGGCAGCGCATCGGGCTCATTGGCAAGGAAGGCGGAAGTGGCGGCTGGTCACATTTACACTTTGGCATCAAGTGCCGCCAGCCTTCGGGCGAGTGGGGCACGCAGAACGGTTATGCATTCATCTGGCAGGCGTACCAGCAGCAATTCAGCCCTGAGATTATAGCCGTAGCCAGACCTCATCATTTGGTATATACCGATGAGATAGTCCAGCTTGATGCTTCAAAGAGCTGGACCAAAACAGATAAGATTGCCCGGTACGAATGGACATTCTGTGATGGGTCCAGCGCAGCCGGCAGCACAGTCAAGCGGGTGTATAAGCGAGCAGGCCAGTACAGTGAGATTGCCAAGGTAACCGACTCGGCTGGAAACTTCGCATATGATTTTGCCGTGGTTTATGTAATCGACCGCAAGCATCCCGAGCGTGTGCCGCCGGCGATCCATGCGAATTATTATCCCACGTTCGACCTGAAGGCGAATGATGAGGTAGTGTTCAAGGTGCGGTCCTTCGGAACGCAGCATGGCGAGGAGGTGTGGGATTTTGGAGACCGAAGCGCAGCAGTGAAGGTACGTTCGGATGGCAATGCGAATCAGCATAATCCCGAGGGTTATGCCCTGACACGGCATCGGTATGGGAAGGCCGGCGATTATATTGTTACTGTTAGACGCAGCGATGAGCATGGATACGAGGCGGTTGGCCACTTACATGTGCGCATCAATTAATCGAGAAGTCCGATTCAGCCGGTTATTTGCTGAAAGGAGCATTTTTTAATTTGCCATATCATAGCTGTACAATTCTCACTAATGAAGAAGATTTGTTGATACTTAACTTGAGGAGGTAGCCATGAAACATCTTTGTCTGTCAATTTTATTATTTGCATTGTGTGTAAGTTCTTATGCCGTTGCACAACCCGCATTCCGAGATATTCCTATGGAAGAGGTTCAGGCGGCTTTCAATCGCCCGATACAGCCACATCCGCGTCTTTTCATTACTAATCAGCAATTGACCGAGATTCAGACTAAAATCCAATCTCAGCCGCCTTTGCAGGTTTTTTTCCGGGCTATGCTTACAAAAGCAGATGATATATTGGAACAATCACCTGTAAAACGGGTGAAAACAGGACGTCGCCTGCTGAGTGTCTCACGGCGATGCCTGGATAGAGTCATCCATCTTAGTGCCGCCTATCGTTTCACCGGCAAACAGTCTTATCTTCAAAGAGCCGAAAAAGAGATGCTGGCGGCGGCTGCTTTCTCGGATTGGAATCCCAGTCATTTCCTTGATGTAGCGGAAATGACCACAGCACTGGCTATCGGGTATGACTGGCTTTATGACGCATTATCTGAAGCATCTCGTCAAACTATTCGCCAGGCCATTCTGGAAAAAGGGCTTCAACCGTCCTTGAAGAACATGGGCTGGGCACGGGGCCACAATAACTGGAATCAGGTGTGCAACGGGGGCATAACTCTTGGCGCTTTAGCCATCATGGAAGACCAGCCTGAGCTGGCCCGAAAGCTGGTTCACCGAGCGGTTAATGGAGTACAGGTCGTAATGAAACTTTATGAACCGGATGGGGCCTATCCGGAAGGACCCGGCTATTGGGTGTATGGAACCAGCTACAATGTAATCTTGCTGGCTGCTTTGGAGTCCGTGCTGGGAACGGATTTCAACCTCTCTCAAGCGCCTGGTTTTGCTCGCACTGCTGCTTATTACCTGCACGTTATTGGGCCGACAGGATTGTATTTCAATTATCCGGATAGCGGTTCAAAAGGTAATTTTTCGCCGACAGTGTTCTGGTTTGCACAGAAATACGACAATCCGTCACTGGCTTGGTATCAACATCAGCTTTGGAAAGATTCTTCGGCACATAATTCTTCGACATTGGTTCAGAGCCGGTTTTCTCCACTGACCCTGCTCTGGTGCAACAGCAAGCAGGCGGTTCCCAAAGATCTCAGTTGGATGGGGCGCGGAAGCAATCCGGTAGCCATGTTTCGTACTTCCTGGACCGACCCGGATGTAGTGTACCTGGCGATAAAGGGCGGCTCACCAGGTGTTTCGCATGGTCACATGGATGTAGGCTCGTTTGTGCTTGATGCTGAAGGAGTGCGCTGGGCTATTGATTTGGGGCCGGAGAGCTATAATAAAATTGAATCCCTTGGCATGGACCTTTGGGGCAGAAGTCAGGATGCTGAACGCTGGAGGATTTTCCGCTACAATAATCTGTCTCATAGTACGCTGTTAGTGAACGGTCAGCACCAGAGGGTTGATGGCAATGCGCCGATTATTCGCTATTCAGAGGAACGCTCATTTCCACATGTGGTCTTTGATATGTCGGATGTATATGAGGGACAATTGGCAAAGGCACTTCGCGGTGCGGCACTGCTGCCCACGGGTCAGGTTATCATACAAGATGAGTTCAAAGCAGCCAATCAACCCGCGACGGTTCGTTGGGCCATGGTGACTCCGGCCCAGGTTTCTATTGAAAGCAGCAAAACGGCTCTTCTGAAAAAAGACGGAAAAACCATGCATTTAACCGTGCTAACGGACCAAGAGATACAGCTTAGAACCTATTCAACCGAACCTAAAGCTGACTATGATGCACCCAATCCGGGTACGCGTCTAATTGGCTTCGAGTTATCTTTGTCTTCAGGACAATCTGCTCGTACGGC
>CAZIAN010000117.1:0-11761 GCA_964537355.1 uncultured Pirellulales bacterium
GATGATGATCAATTTAAGGCAACATGCGCAGAAGAATTTTTTCAATTGGCACTTGGATTTCAAAAGGATGTAGCAAAAATTGATTTGCGTAAACGTAAAGAATACGAACAGGACCTTACGAAAATTGAGCAGACGCTTTTCGGTTCCGGAGAAAGACCGGGACTGCTGGGGCCTCATCCGGATAAGCCCTTACCTGCCCTGGCGATGAATCGCTTCGGCGCAACACGGTGGGACCAGGCTCAAAAACTACTTGATAAATTACTTTGGATCGAAGAATGGGTCGAAAAAGAACCAGGCAAGCCTTTGGAAAAAGCCAGGACTTCCCGTAAAGAGAAGTATGCCGGAACGGATTTAGAGCCGCTGTTCGGCAATGTTGAAAATAACCTTGCAAAAATTCTCAAACCGAGGCTGACACTTTACTGGCAGTTTTTCGTTGATGATAATTTCAACAGCCATTACTTCGGCGGAGTCGGCCCGGAGATATTAGGTACACTGCTGATTACTTTTTTAGGGATGTTATTTGCTGTTCCACTTGGTTTGGTCGCAGCAGCATATCTGGTAGAGTGTGCACCGGATAATTTTATCCTGAGAATAATCCGCATGTGCATCAATACTCTTGCCGGTGTTCCAAGTGTTGTTTTTGGTCTTTTTGGCCTGTCATTCTTTGTTTTATTTCTTTTTCCTTTGTTTGGAATGCCATCGAAGGGTTGTATCCTCGCGGCTTCATTGACACTTGCAATATTAACATTGCCGGTAATGATACGAGCCAGCGAGGAGGCGATTCGCACCGTGCCTCAGACATATAAAGAAGCATCCTTGGCCCTCGGGGCAAGTGGTTTTCGTACATTTGTCACTGTTACTTTACCTGTGGCTTTACCAGGTATCTTGACCGGCATCATATTAAGCCTGAGTCGAATCGCAGGTGAAACTGCACCAATTTTGTTCGCCGGGGCCGTTGCTATGGGGCCGATACCGAAGTCGCTTTTCGATCCAACACGTACGCTTTCTTACGGCAGTTATGATATGGCCGTTGGCGATAGAATCTCAATGATGGTGCCTCATAACCAGTATGGTATGGTGGTGACTCTGGTAATCCTGGTACTTTGCCTTAATGCCCTGGCAATCGGTTTACGTTCTCGTGTTTTTAAGAGACTGAAAGGGCATTAACACCAGCCAACTATTTTTTGAGAAAAGACTGATGCAAAAGAGGAACAATCCAATGCCGATCACAAGTTTACAGAAAGAAATCAAAAACGCAGCAACTGGCCTTACGATGAAGGTCGAAAGTAAGGTAGAGCCTGTTAAGAAACCGGACTCATTGAGCTGCCCCTTTACCATAATAAGGGCCGAGAGCTTCAGTTTTTACTACGGTTCGAAAGTTGGCGTTAAAGACATTACTATGGATATTAATCAATGTAGTGTAACCGCCATAATCGGTCCAAGTGGATGTGGTAAAAGCACATTCCTGCGGAGCATGAATCGAATGAATGACCTTATTCCGCATACCCGTGCTGAAGGTAAATTGATCGTAGATAACCAGGATATATATGACAAACGTGTCAATCTTGTCAATCTCCGTCAGCAGATAGGGATGGTATTTCAAAAGCCAAATCCATTCCCTAAGAGTATATTTGACAACGTTGCTTACGGTCATCGATTACAAGGGAGGAAAAAAAGCTCTGACTTGCAGCGAATTGTTGAGCAAAGCCTGAGAGCTGCCGCATTATGGGAAGAGGTCAAGGATGACTTGAAGAAATCTGCGTTGGCGCTTTCAGGTGGTCAGCAGCAACGATTATGCATAGCTCGAGCTTTAGCAACCAAGCCGCGTGTTCTTCTTATGGACGAACCCTGTTCAGCACTTGATCCTATTGCAACAGGTAGAATCGAAGACCTGATAGAAGAGCTTAAAAGCACCTACACAATCGTCATTGTAACTCATAACATGCAGCAAGCGGCACGGGTCAGTGAAAGAGCCGCGTTTTTCTGCCTCGGCGAGCTTATTGAATATGACTTAACATCGAAGATCTTCGGCAATCCGAGCAAAAAACAGACCGAAGATTATTTAACAGGAAGGTTTGGCTAAAGATATGGATGAACAAAATGAAAATAAAATCTGGAAAATAAGAACGATAAAAAATTATCCAGAGGCCCATAATCATCTTCTGGTAGGCAAAGTTCTGGAGATAACAGAATCTTATGTTCGCATACATTGCAGGACATATCATTTTGGCAGGATTATCAACAAGCCCGAAGATGTTCAAATTGGTGATTTAATGAATAGAGTTGTCCCCTGGAGTCGGATTGAGATAATTAATGAGCTGCCGCCCACATTTGATTATATCAGAAACACTCTAATTGCTGATAAAGAAGGGGAAGTTATTTTCAAGGATGGTGAGCATACATGCCCTGTTGGATCCGGGACTCAGTACGAGGTGAGATACTAAACCAAAAGGAAGGACAGAATTTATGCCTGTACATTTACAAAGAGAAATTGAGAATTTGAAGAAAGACATATTAACCCTCGGTGCTATGGCTGAGCACAGTGTACGAGAAGCAACTTTGGCGATTGAGAAATATGATGAGGCTTTGGCCAGAAGTGTCATTGAAAAGGACCTCAAAATAGACCAGATGGAAATTGAAATTGAAGAAACTTGTCTTAAGATACTTGCTCTGCATCAGCCAGTAGCAATAGACCTAAGGTTTATAATCGCCGTGCTGAAGATAAATAATGATTTAGAGCGGGTCGGAGATCTGGCAGTCAACATTGCCGAACGGGCGGCATTCCTCGCCACACAACCAAGAGTTAATATTTCGTTTGACTTCATAGGTATGGCAATTAAAGTCCAGGAAATGCTGAAAAGAAGCCTTGATGCCCTGGTGAACTTACGTTCCGACTTAGCCCGTGACGTTTGTACTTCCGATGATGAAATTGATTCGATGAATCGGCAGATGTATCTCCTGATTCAGGAAGAAATACATTCCAATCCTGAGTACACTGAGTCACTGATTCACCTGCTCTCAGCTTCACGGCACCTGGAGCGGATTGCGGATCATGCTACGAATATAGCCGAAGATGTTATTTATATGATTGAAGGCCAGATTGTCCGGCATAAGGTCGAAGAGTATAAATCACAAACCTACCATCAACAGACTTGATAGCAAAGACTATGCGAACTTAACGTGTTTATCTGCTTACTGAATAAGCCTTTTAAAGGGTGTTTTAAAAATATCAAGGATTTTGTTAGAAACGTATTCAAATGTAAGTTTTTAATTAATGTCAATATTAACAAAACAAAAGAATGTATTCGCACATACTGTTCCAAAACAGGTAATTGCGTGTGAGCTTTTTCTTACCTTGCTAACAAATAGGTCTATATTATTGCTGAATGATTTTCTGTACAAGCCCCTGCCTCTTTTTTACCCAACTTTTATCATGAGCAGGGGCCCTTTTATATCGTCCAAAAAATTTTCCCTAATAATATCCTTCGCGAAAGATTTTTACGCTTGATTCGAATCTTAAGGACAGATCGCTACTAGAACAGCCTCATTTTCATTCGCTATAAAATCCCAGAAGTCTTCAAAATGTCACCTCTCTCATGAGCTAAAAAACACCAAAATTTCCAGGTGACATTATGACACCATTTTGACACTACAAATGCCAAATTTAACGATCGGCGGAAGCACCAAATCCCAAATATTCGCATAAAAAACGAAGATTATTTTATTCTTATCGGATTAAGAATATGGTGAGACATAAATGTATCAATAATGTAATTATTTTTTGAATACAAAGGGCTGACAACTCTCTCCAACTGCCAGCCCTCCAACAATATTGGTCGTTTTTTTCTTTCTAAGCCGGCCTGTTGTGCAACGTCTCGATTCCTTAGGGTATAACTGCCCGGTTGAAGATGCGGACATCGTCAATCAGGTCGGACCAGCAGGTTCCGGCTTCCGTGCTTTACCGGTTCCAATATTTAGACTATTTGATGAATTTTACAGTTCACCCTGTTTATCTTCAGCTAATGCTACATCTTAATGTATTTGTCCTGAACAGCCCCTTGACCTGCGTTGTTTCAGAGGGTATACTCATTTCGATGGTTGAAGAATCAAAATATCTATCAGTATCAGTTATCGATTACCCCAAAGAATGCTCAGGTTAATCATGGGTTGTCTGCAACGGCTTTTTGTGATCTTTATATGCCTGCTAAGCGGGTGCGCGATTCATAGTGTCGATGAAGAAACACAGCTTCTGGAAGTTGAAGTCCCGCCGCGTTTCTCTGAAGCTGAATCTGCAAGTGGGGCGGTCCTACCGAATGATTGGAATTATTCCTGGTGGGAAACATTTAAAGATGAGGATTTAAACCATCTCATTGAATCTGGATTAACTGCAAATTTTGGGTTGCGGCAATACGTGGCTCGCATCGAGCAGGCCACAGCCCTTGCCCACCAGGCGGGCGCTCGTTTATATCCCTCGCTGGATCTCGATACCGGCTATGAATTGACATGGGATGGCAAAACCGAAAGTAGTGAATCTCGTGACCGGCAAGAAGTTTCAGATTTAGGCTTTCTTCTCAGTTGGGAGCTGGATGTCTGGGGACGTTTATCATCCCTGCGGCGGTCAGAAAACCTGGCGGCCCAAGCGACAATCGAAGACTGGCTGGGAGCCCGACTGCTTCTGTCAACTGCGATTGCCGAAACCTATTTTGAAATTCAAGAACAACGTCGCCAGCTCGAAGTGATCCGTGCGCAAATCAAAACTAACGAGACCCTGCTTCAATTGACTTCCCTTCGTTTCGGTCAGGGGCAGTCTTCCATCGTAGACGTCCTACAACAGCAGGAGCAATTGGAAACCACCCTGGCCCGTGTTCCACAAACTGAAGCTCGCATCGGACAACTGGAGTATTCGTTGAATGTCCTGCTTGGCCTGCCAGCCGGGAAGGGAAATCATGTAATATCAAGCCGGCTGGGCCGCCCGTCGCCACTGCCTGCCGTGGGTATCCCGGCTCTATTACTGACTCGCCGGCCCGATCTAAGGGGAGCGCAGAAGCGGATGCTGGCACTCGATTATGATGTTGGCGCGGCCTTAGCCGAGCAGTTACCAACTTTGTCGCTGGGGGGTTCCATTGATTGGAAGGGCGATCCCAGTTTCGCTAATGCAATCACTAAGATCTTCGCCGGATTGGCTGCCCCATTGTTTGATGCGGGAGAACGCCGCAGTGAAGTGACTTTTCGCAAAGCGCGCCTGAAGGAGGCCCTTGCCGGTTACTCGGATCGGTACCTTTCAGCACTGTTCGATGTGGAAGCCGCCTTGCTTGAAGAGCGAAAAAGCGAGGAGCAGCTCGTGTTAGTGGAACAGCAACTGGAGACTGCCCAAAGACTTCTTACTGAAGCTCGCAACCGTTTTAGCCAGGGCCTCACAGATTATTTGCCTGTGTTTACTTCTCTGTCTATTGTGCAAAACCTCGAACGCGATGTGGTCAGCTCCAGGAGAAGTGTATTGAGTGCACGTGTCGGCCTGCATCGGGCACTGGGCGGCCCTATGCTTAATCCTGATATTCCTGTTATATTGTCTTCTGCAAATGAATAAAAAATCTTTATTTAGTACGTTTATTGTCATTCTGTTTATCTTCGGCTTTGGTGGCTGCGTGAGCCTCATGTTGCTATGGACGGGTCCCGAAACGGTCCCGGAGGAAAAAACCGATTCGGCCAAGATTGTGCAGACAATTCCGCTGGTGCCACAGAGACGCTCTGTGGCGGTCACTGCTTCCGGAAGTGTGATCCAGTCGAGAAAGGTGGTCATTAAGCCTCAAGTTACGGGTCAGGTGATTTGGCAAAGTGAATCGATCACCATAGGCGGGCAAGTGAAGGAAGGGGACGAGCTAATCCGTATCGACCCTAAGGACTACGAGTTGGCTCTGGCCGAAGTGCAGTCCAATTTCGAACAGGCCCGCTTCGAACAGGAAGTGGAAAGCGGCCGGCAGGTCATTGCCGAGCACGAATGGAACGAGCTTCAGTCGGATCTCGACATGGAAGAGGTCAACAAGTCACTGGTATTACGGAAACCGCATCTCAGGCGTGCCGAGGCACTCATGGAAAAGGCCAGAAACGATATTGAAATCGCCAAGCTACAACTATCCCGTACGGTCATCACGGCACCCTTCAATGCCATGGTGATCGAAGAATCAGTTGAGGTGGGACAACTGTTAGATCCGGGTTCGGACATTTGTGAACTGGTGGGCACGGATGAATTTTGGATCCAAGTCACACTTCCTTTTTCTCAACTGAAATGGGTACAGTTTCCCGAAGAGGGCCGGCCCGGGGCGGAATCGCATGTGATTTTGGATATGGGAGACGGAGAATCTGTGGTCTGGGAGGGCAGGGTCATACGCCTTTTAAGTGACCTGGATCCCCTCGGTCGCATGGCCAGGCTGATTGTGTCGGTAACGGATCCCCTGGATCTTCGTCGAAGGTCCGCGAGCAAATTGCCCTTGCTTCTGGGCAGCTTTGTCGAAGTGAAAATCGATGCCGGGGAGTTGGAAGATACGCTGACGATTCCTCGAGCTGCCCTGAGGGAAGGAAACCGAATTTGGGTCGTGGGTGACGATCATGTGTTAAAAATCCTCCCGGCCACCGTCCTCTGGCGCGAAACCGAGACGGTCCTCATCTCCAATAACCTGGAAAAAGGAGATCAACTCATCGTGAGCGATTTGCGCGCGGCGCTGCCGGGAATGAAAGTGGACCCTCAACCCGCTACAGCTTATCCCAAACTGATGATAAGAACAGCACAGGAAAACTGATATGGACCGCAACCCATTTGATGACACTTCTTCGGCAACCGGGCTTTTGGCCTGGTTTGCCCGCAATCATGTTGCGGCGAATTTGTTGATGTTGGCGGTGGTGGTGGTGGGATTTGTCGTCGCCCGAAATATCCGTCAGGAAATCTATCCGATTTTTGAGCTTGATACGGTTGCGATCGATATGCAGTATCGGGGTGCCAGCCCCGAAGAGGTCGAGCAATCGATCCTGCTGCCCATTGAGGCGGAGGTTCGCAGTCTGGAACTGACCCGTCGAATCGAGTCATCGGCCTCTGAAGGACGCGCCTCGGTGACAGTTGAAATCATGCCAGGTTTTGACCGCAACCGAGCGCTCCAGGAAGTCACGGCCGCTGTGCAACGTATCAGCATGTTTCCGGACGAGATCGAACCACCGGTTATTTCTTTGGGATCGGATCGTCGTAGAGGGGTGGTCTATGTGTCGGTGTTTGGTGACCTGGATCAACGTACGCTGATTCAATTTGCCCATCAGGTTGAAGACGGTTTACTGGCCCAGCCGGAAATATCCCTGGTTGTTCTGCGCGGTGTGCGTCGTCCTGAAATCCGGGTTGAGGTGCCTCAGACGCAACTCCGAGCGCTTGACCTGACGCTTGGGGAAATCGCCGACGCCATTGACCGCGCTGCTTTGGATGTTCCCGCCGGTACTATGCGAACGCCGGGCGGTGATATTCTGTTAAAGACCACCGAGCGTCGCTACTTCGGGAGTGAGTTTTCAGAGATCCCTATCAAGAGCAGTAATACCGGTGCTGAAATCAAGTTAGGTGATATCGCCACCATTGAGGATGGATTTGAGGAGACCGAACGTGAGTCGTATTATAATGGCAAACCTTCGGTTTGGGTAGGAATTTATGCTTCCGAATCCCAGCCTCCTTTGAAAGTAGCTGCGGCGGTACACAGGTACGTTAAGCAGATAAACGCAACATTACCCCCTTCGGTCGAGGTCAAGGTGTCCTATGACAGGACGGAAGATTACCAGGAGCGAATCGATCTGTTAAGAATTAACGGAACGGTTGGTTTGATACTGGTGCTTGTAGCACTGGGATTATTTCTGGAATTGCGAGTTGCCTTCTGGACAGCCATCGGCATTCCGGTCTCGATTCTCGGCTCGCTCATCCTGCTGCCCTTGATGAACGCCAGCGTGAACATGATCTCTCTCTTCGGTTTTATTGTTACGCTCGGCATCGTCGTTGACGATGCCGTGGTGGTCGGAGAGGATATTTTCCACAAGATTTCTCAGGGGATGCCACGGCTGGAGGCTGCGGTGGCCGGCGTTAGAGAAATGGCAATACCGGTTATTTTTGCGGTCGGTACGAATATTATTGCTTTTTTGCCATTGCTATTTGTGCCGGGGGAAAGCGGCCGCTTTTTTAATATTCTACCTTCGGTGATTATTGCCGTGTTTACCGTCTCCCTGGCTGAGGCTCTCCTTATTTTACCTTCGCACCTGGCGTTCTCCCGGAAGCATCCTCACCCGGATTCAATCTTTTCCCGATTTGACCGAGTCCAGACCTCAATCCGCCTTAAAATCGATGCGGCTATGGAGCGTATCTATCACCCCGTCCTGGCAGCGGCACTTCGATTTCGTTACATCACCCTGGCGATGTTTGCCTCCTCATTTCTGATATTAGTAGGCTACCTATTCAGTGGTCGGGTCAATTTCACTTTTAACCCAGCCATTGAAAATGACTACATTCAGGGAGAGATTGAAATGCCCACCGGCACACCCGTGGCACGAACCCGGGACGTGGCATTCCTGGTTGAGGCCTCGGCCAAGCAGGCGATCGCCCAATGCGGCGAGGAGGGCATCGTACGCGGTATCACTATTTCAGTAGCATCTCGAAGCAGTAATCGTGCCACAGTCGCCTGCAAGTTGGTACCGCAAAGCCAACGCAAGATTACGGGCGCCGGTTTTGTTGAACTGTGGCGTGAGCAAGTACCGGAAATACCCGACATAGAGTCCCTCTTTTTTGACTACCTGGTGGGTCCTGGCGGTGAAGCGGCCATTGATATTCAACTGGCGCATCCGGAAGTGGATACCTTACGTCGTGCCGCTGAAGTGCTCGGTGACATGGTGGCACGTTATCCCGGCGTAACCGATGTGCGTAAAGGCTTTGGCAAGGAGATGCCGCAAATCAGTTTTGAGATCAAACCGGCAGGACAGGCACTGGGGATAACCGCCCGTGATTTGGGTCAACAGATCCGCAACGCGTTTTACGGAGCAGAAGCACTGCGACAGCCGCGCGAGCGCGAAGAGCTGCGTGTGATGGTGCGTCTGCCGGAATCTGACCGACGGTCCCTGAGTGGATTGGAAGGGCTTTTAATCAAAGCAGCCAATGGAGCCGAGATTCCGCTTAATCAGGCAGCAGAAATCATTGAAGCGACTGCACCCGTGCGTATCGACCGTGTGGACGGGGGACGAGTCCTGAATGTGACAGCCAATGTGCTCCAAAACATGACCAATGAAAACAAAGTGTTGTCTGCTCTGGAAAGAAAAGAAATGCCGGATCTGTTGAAACGGTTTCCCGGCCTGCGCTACTCCTTCGAAGGGACGCAGCGCGAGCAGCGTGAAGCAACGAAAAATTTGAGCATCGGACTCACCGCATCCCTGTTCGCCATTTTCGCTATCATGGCGTCGTTCCTGAGAAGTTATGTCCAATCGATCATCGTGTTGCTGACCGTTCCCTGGGGATTGGCCGGGGCGGTCCTGGGCCATATTGTGTTGGGATTTGATCTCAGCATTTTCAGCGTATTGGGCATGATCGCCCTGTGCGGCATGGTGGTCAATGGCGGCTTTGTGCTGGCCATGACCCGCAATCGTTATTTGGCTCGGGGGATTCCCGTTAAAGAAGCGAGCATCAGGGCGGCTGAGCGTCGTTTCCGGCCCATTTTTTTGACCGCTATCACCACATTTCTGGGTTTGGGTCCAATGATATTTGAAACCAACGAGCAGGCACTCTTCCTGGTCCCCATGGCGATTTCCCTGGGCGTGGGCACCTTGGCGTCCACCCTGGTGGTGCTGATTCTGGTACCGGTCAGTTTTGTAATTCTTGAGGAGCTTGAATCGCTGAAATCCCAAGAGGAACACTTTGCGAAAGCCCCTGTGTTACCATCAGGGGCTGGGGAAATATTCTATGTTCCTAATCAAGACTGAAAGGATAAACGATTTCAAGGTCCTTAGCAGAAAGCAGAACTACTGCTGATTAAAGCCGTTGAAGGCCGACGCCTCAGACTTGGTGACACCCACCCTCACACAATCGAGTCATGGAATAGCCTGATTGCCCTCTACTAAGCCTGGAACAAACCGAAAAAGGCCGAAGAGTGGCGAGCAAAACTCCTCCAAACAGACGCACAGCCACCTCATTCAGGAGCTGGAAAACACCCTGATTTTATAGTGACATCATATTACCATTTTGTCACCACAAATATCATATTTGATGGATGATAGAAGGACCAAACCTAAGATATTAGCATAAAAAAAATATTTTTTAATTTTAACGGATTAAGTTTACGGTGTTTTGATATTAATCAGAAAAAGACCATTTTGCATGAGCCGATTCTATGGCCATGTCTTTGAAAAAAATTGACTAACAAATTCTTTCATCACTCATCCACATTCGGGATAGTACGCTTTAACCAGTCGGGCGACTCACTCTCTGGCACTATTACAATATTCTGCCCCTTATGTGTATCGAACTTTAACAGCGATCCTTTCATTTCTTTCCATATAGTACCGTTGCGATACAAAGTTACCTTGGCTCGGTCACCCCATGGATTCCTCAGGCTGCATTGGCCTCCAACCTGTGGTTGGACTTCCACAAATTCAATGCGCTCGTTTTCCATTGAAGAACTTACGAGAAATGCCCCACGAGCCAGCAACATGAACGTTGCATCCCACTCTCTTGGCCAAGCAGGGAAGACACGAATGACAGATTCACCGCCAGGTTCGGCGGGAACGCTCTGGCACAGCGCGGTGTGAAGGGCATCGGCTGCTCTGCCGATACGCTGAAGCCCTGTTGTTTGAACGCCCTCTCTGAGCGTCATACGATTTGCCAATACGGGCGTTTCTTTGGTATGAATTTGATTTGGAATCAGGAACTTCACATCATCGGAACGTCCCAAAATTGCGGCCGCGACGCCTAATTTGGACAATACTCCAATTCTGATGTCGGGACCAATTCCATTGCGAAAGAAGGATTCAAATGTAGCATTCGCGATTTCTGTCACCTCCGGATCTTCAGTTTCGAGAGTGCACAAATCGAAATACCACATTGGCATGGTATTTCGGTCTGGTAGAGAGGATCCTCGTCCTTTTATAACAGGATCATTTGCCTTTATCCAGACAGTTCGGCCGTTCTGCCTTCGAGGTAGAGGAGCAAGATTATCCAGGAACTCTCGCCATATCGGTCGCATCGCACCATCTACATTCAGTATTTCAGAGGCCCTAATAGCAACCGGCAGGATTCCTCTCATTGCGGAAATCTCTTCATCTGTATCCTGACCACCCCATACAGGCTCATTGCTATTGACATTGTGTATGTGATACTTACCATCGGGGCCTTTCTTAACGTTCGGATAATTACGATAGAATTCGGTTACACCTTTAATGATTGGGTATCCCCGATTGCTCAGCCACTGTTCGTCTTTGGTGTATTCGTATCTGAGCCAATACTTATAGGCAATCTTTGCACCTCGACTGAAGATGTGATTCACCTGGGCATAGGGCCCGGCTCCTTTATCCGTATAATGCCACTGGCCGTGCTCCCATTTCCCGCTGGCCTTCCAGTTCCATCTGCTGGAATGAGGCTGTTTGGTAAATGCATAATCACAGAATTCCTTGGACCTTTCTTCCCAAGGCTTTTCCAATAGATATAAAGTTCTCATTTCTTGGGCGATTGTCTCCGGCAATTTCTCCAGTCCGTCAAACGCAA
>CAZIAN010000118.1:0-4315 GCA_964537355.1 uncultured Pirellulales bacterium
GTGTACGGGATAAATGAAAACGAGGTCTTTGTCGAAAATGATAAATAAAAAAAGCAGAAGTACGAAAAGTAACCAGAAGAAATACAGCACAGAAAAAGATATATAAATAAGACTTAGAATATTATGAATAAAATATTTGTTATTATCGGCTTAGTATTCCTCATTGCTGGTTCAGCTATGTTTGGTTGGAATCGCCTCGAAAAAAAGAAGGAACAGCAGAGAATAGCTAACTATAAATCGAAGTCTGATTCAGGGACTGCTGAGTTTATCGAACAGTTCAGGACGGAAGGATACGATAAAAGCAAATTTGAATCTCAGCAGCACGACAGACTCCAGGCTGATTTGGACGAATTGGCGTCCGGAGAAAAAAATATTTCTTTAGATGCAGATATTCTTTACGGTGAAAATTGGCAGGATGAATTACAGAAGTACAAAAAACGAAAAGAACTTGGTGAGTTTATTTTGACGGGATCTATTGTAAGTATATCTATGGGAGGAACAATATTTGCCTGGTATTTGTTATTATGGCTATTTCGTGCTCTTGCTAAGGGTATATCCGGATTGAAGAACAAATTTAAAAAGCAATCAAAGCCTTTTATTGATGAGCAGGATGAGGCTTATAGCGAAAAGGATATGATAGAAGAAGAACAAGAGTATGAACAACCACCCGAGCATAAGCAAAGCCAGCTTAAGAAACAAACAAAAGCTCCGTGGAGTTCCAGTAAGAGTAAGTTAAAACAGGATAAGAATGAAGAAACTCCTTTGACGAAGAAGCAATCCACCAGTAATAACACAGACCGCAAGCATACAAAAAAGCATGTGGAAATCAATGCGAATGAAAATGCTGAAAAAATTGCTGTTTTGCTTTCCGACGAGGAAACCACTGATTCATTAGCAAAACTTGAAAATTCACTCAAAGCGCAAACCGAGCAGTTGGAGGAACGGACTGCACAGAGTGTTCAAGAGGCCTTAAAGGAGCATTCGAAACCCCTCGACAGCACACTTAAAGATCTTGCTCAGCAAGTCTCAGCTATCCGTGAATACGCTTCATGTCAGCAGGAAAGGGTGGAAAAACTTCAGGATGGGTACGACTGGAATATTATTAAAACATTTTGCCTGCGAATCATTCGCTGCATTGATAATCTGGAAAACCGTATCGAACGGCTCTCCAGTAAAGGCACTAAAACAGAATATCTTGAGGACATAAGAGATGAAATGGTATTTGCTCTGGAGTCGAGCGGTATTGAGCAATATCAGCCGGAAATAAACAGCGATTATCGTGGCCAGGAAAAGTATGCAGAGGCCGTTAAACAAAAGGAACATTGTGACAACTCTAAACAAAAAGGCAAAATTGCAAAAGTTATCAGGCCTGGCTATCAATATATTATCAACGAGGAGAATATAAAAATAGTACGTACGGCTCAGGTTAAGCTCTTTGGTTAGGCTTATTCAAAAGAAGTATGATAAGAAGTTAATACTTAGAGCTAAGAAATAAAAGGGGTATAAAATGGCTAACATAGTAGGCATAGATCTGGGAACAACTTTTTCAGCGCTAGCGACTCTTAATACTATCGGCAAACCTGAAATTGTCCCGAATGCTGATGGTGAAAGGCTTACGCCGTCTGCAATATTCTTCGATGAAGAAAACTCTGATATAATCCGGGTAGGAATCGAAGCTATTAATTCACGGCGGCTAAATGCTGAAAGGTCTGTGCGTTGGATAAAGCGGAACATGGGTGACTCGAAGTATCACAAGCGTATTGACAAGAAGGACTGGACACCTGTGGAATTGTCCTCGCTGATTCTGAAAAAGCTTAAGCAGGACTGCTCAGTTGGAAACGACCAAATCCATGATGTTATTGTATCCGTTCCCGCCCACTTCGATGAAGTCCGCAGGAAAGCGACGATGGACGCGGGGATTATGGCCGGTCTTAATGTGATTGGAATTGTTAATGAGCCAGTTGCCGCCGCTTTATATTATGCGACCACGCGAGAGGTTTCCGGAAAGGTTCTTGTATATGACCTCGGTGGAGGAACGTTCGATGTGACGATAATGGATGTCAATGGCCATCAGATGGATATTATTTGCTCGCAGGGCGACCATGCCCTCGGCGGTGTTGACTTTGACCAGAAAATATTGGAATTGCTGGAGCAGTGTTATCGGGACAAATTTAACAGTGAGTTGATTAGCTCTGAAGAAGATAGAGCAAAATATGAAGATGAGGCCGAAGATATTAAAAAAACATTGTCAAGACGCCCGGTTGCAAAAAAGCTGCTTTACGGTCCGGCCGGTAGTATGAAAGTTCAAATTACACGCGAGATGTTCGAAGAGGCTATTTCTTCATTGATGTCTCGAACCGATATCCTGATTGAGGTGGCCCTTGAGGAAGCTAAGCTTAAACCGTCCGAAATTGACAAGGTGTTATTGGTAGGTGGCAGTACGCGGATGCCAATCGTCCTGCAGCGTCTGGAGAAGATGTTTGGTTGCGCACCTGAGACTGCTGTGAATGTTGATGAATGTGTTGCGCTCGGAGCCGCATTACACGCTGGATTGACAATGCTCAGAGAAAAATCCGATGTCCTGCCTGCTGGTGTCTCTAACGGATTAAAAGACATTAACCTCACTGATGTTTGTAACCACAGTTATGGTACTATATGTGCTCCTATTGACGAGAAGACCGGCAAGCGTGTAATTGAGAATCGTATCATTTTAAAGAAAAATACACCTTTGCCCTGTGAAAGCTCGCAAACGTTCTATACTCTTTCTGAGGGACAAACAGACCTTGAGGTAACCATAACCCAGGGTGAGGATACTGCTGTTGAGTACGTAAATAAGATTGCAACGCATAAATTTAAGCTTCCTCCGAATAGGCCTGCGGATCGGCCTATCAAGGTCACTTACAGCTATGATGTCAACCAGAGGATGCACTGCAAGTTCGAGGATGTTGAATCAGGCAAAGTCCTTGAAGTGGATTTATCCCTGGATCAGATAAGCGAAAAGTCTGAAAGCGCTGTAAAAGGTAAAAATAAAAAAATAAAGTCTTTCAAAGTCGAGTAGATAGATGGACAAAATTCTGACGCCAATTTTAATTGGAGTGGCAGCATCTGCATCAATGATTCTTTTAAGTTTAATTCGTCGTGTAAGGGTTGCCGAATTAATAAGCCGATTAAGGTCTGGGGATTTCATAAGAGACCTCAGTTTTTCGGATTTGTTTAATTACTTCAAGGTGGCAGTTTCACCGCAAAAAAAAAGCAAACCATCTATCGAGCTTTCCCATGAGCTTGATTTGAGTGTTCTTAATTGCCGTGTTAAACTGTCGAAACAGCCAGACGGTGATAGTTTTTCTGACGCCTTTGAGGTTGAAATCTGCGGTTCAATCCATGCTCGGCAGGACGTGGAGTCGGCGACTTTAAGCATTTCCATTGTGGATGTCACTAATCCGGAGCCTAACACAAACCCGGTACAGGCCCTGGTTAAACAATGGCAAAAGCCGGAATCATCTGAATTCATTTATAATGCCAAGCTTGGCAAGCTTCCCCACCAGGTCACTACCATATCGGAATGGACGTCCATTGCCCTTTTGCGCCTTGACTGGCTGGTACTTCCCCGCAAAGGAAAAAGAGAACTTATGTTCATTACATCAATATTCCCCGCCGAAGGAGGAGAACAGCTTGCTTGTGCCCGTTGTTATTTTGAGTATCACAATCGTGATTTTGGTTATCTTGATCTGAAGGAAAATATCCAACGTTCAAAAACACTTGCTGTTGCACTGGCATTTGCAGTAAGTGCAACAGATAACAAATTGTATGACTGTGAGATTGAGCTTATTAAAAATTGGTCGAGGGAAAATATAGACCTGTCTGAGACATCCGGCAAAGAACGGCGTAAACTTGAAAAAGCATTAAAGGAAACCATCACATTTTTCCGCGAGGGAAATAAATTAAAAAATTACGATATTTGTCGAGAGATTGTTGAAATTACACCCCTGTCAGACCGCGAACCCATTTTGAATCTTTGTTTACATGTGGCACAGGCCAACGGCTCTGTTACTTTAGAAGAATTGAATCTTTTGAAAGATTTCGCAAACTGGCTGGAAATTGATGCGGATAAGTTTAGAGAAATGGTTCAAAAGGTATTTCCTGTAAATATGTATGAAGTAAAGGACATTGAAACCATTCTCGGAGTTACTTCAGATATGAACAAAGAAAAAGCCCGCCGGCATTTAAATAAAGAGTATAGCAAATGGAGTGCGAGAGTAACAAATTCCGATCCCGAAATTCAAAGCCAGGCCGACCAGATGCTACAACTCATTGC
>CAZIAN010000118.1:4415-5925 GCA_964537355.1 uncultured Pirellulales bacterium
TTGGCCACCAGGACAGTTGGCCTATGTTTCGAGGCGGTCAGCAGCTCTTAGGCAGGGCTTTGGGGTCTTTACCTGATTCTCTGAAATTTGTATGGAAATTCAAAACCGGAGACGAGATCAAATCATCGCCGGCGATTGAGGACAATATTGTTTTTATTGGCTCATCTGATTCAAATGTTTATGCAATTGATTTAGAAAGCGGACACCTGGTATGGGCATACAAAACCGATGATGCTGTCGAGGCGACACCTTGTGTGGTTGAAGGTTCGGTTTTTGTAGGATCATCTGATGGATTCCTGTATGCTCTTGATGCTAAAAGCGGCTCACTTAAGTGGAAATACAAGACGGATGGACAGATTCTTGGGGCTGCTAATTGGGTGCGCTCGCCGGACGGTCAGATGTTATGGGTACTTGTGGGAAGCTACGATGGTATATTGCATTGTGTTGATTCGGCAACCGGGAAAGCCGTATGGACTTATGAAACTGACAATTATATAAATGGCTCACCAGCGGTCGATGACCGAAAGACCGTTTTCGGAGGCTGCGATGCCATGATTCACGTTGTGTCCCTGACCGACGGCAGCGAAATAATGCAGATCGATGCCGACTCATATATTGCAGCTTCCGCGGCATTTGTCGATGGACAGGTGTATGTAGGCAATTACGATGATGTACTTATCAAAGCCGACATTACCGCCGGGAAAATCGTATGGAAATACACGGATTCGGATTCCCCGTTTTTTTCTTCGCCCGCAGTCGGCGACAACGTAGTGGTATTTGGAGGACGTGACGAGCGAGTGCATTGTGTCAGTCGTAATAATGGTAAAGCAGTCTGGACATTTAAGACGCTGGGAGAAGTTGACAGCTCGCCGGTTATATGCGGTGACAAAGTGGTTATAGGCTCCGAAGACGGCCGACTTTATATGTTAAGGCTTTCCGATGGAAAACAAGTGTGGTCGTATGACATAGGTCAGCCTGTTACTTCTTCGCCTGCCGTAGCCAATCAGATGGTCGTAGTCGGCAGTGATGACGGTTATGTTTATGCATTTAGTTCTCAGCGATAAAAAACGGAGCAAAGATTTATGAATATCGTTCACATTACTCCAAGCGCCGGAGATAGCTTTTATTGTGAGAACTGTTTGCGAGATGCTGCTTTGATTAAAGCAATGATGAAAGCGGGGCATGAAGTTCTTTCAGTCCCTCTTTATTTGCCGTTGTCTGTTGATGAGAGCGATTCGTTCACTGAAGCCCCCATCTTTTTTGGCGGTATCAATGTTTACCTTCAGCAAAAATCGTCTTTTTTCCAAAAAACTCCCCGCTGGTTTGACAAATTGTTAGATTCACCCGGACTATTGAGATGGGTTGGCCGATTGGCCGGTATGACAAGCGCAAAAGATTTAGGCCAAACGACGACGTCGATGCTGCATGGTGAAGAGGGAAGACAGATAAAAGAACTGGACAGGCTCGTCGAATGGCTTAGTGCGCAGGATACAAAACCTGATGTTGTGTG
>CAZIAN010000118.1:6025-11735 GCA_964537355.1 uncultured Pirellulales bacterium
TGGATTGTATGTGCTTGAAGCTCTTGCGTCCGGCGTACCGGTAGTAGAGCCATCCAGTGGTGTTTTTCCGGAATTATTGGAAATAACCGGTGGTGGAGTACTTTTTGAGCCTAATAATGTTGCGGCTTTGGCGGCTGCAATAGAGAAACTGTTGCTTGAGCCGGATTGTGCCCGGAAACTAGGAAAACAGGGCAGAGATGCAGTCATTGAAAAATTCAATATCGAGCAAACAGCCGAAGAAATGGTGCGTATATATGGAGAAATAGCCCAATAACATGTGCGAGGATTATTATGCTCGAGCTTATTAATGTAACAAAAAGTTACCAGACGCCGGGAAATAGTGATGGCGTCTGTGTTTTGAAAAACATAACACTTAAAGTGACAAAAGGCCAGTCCCTCGTAATAGTTGGGCCTTCCGGCAGTGGCAAGAGCACACTGCTTAATATTATTGGGGCTCTTGATCGGCCATCTGAAGGAAGGGTATTATTCGATGGTAAGGACCTTGCAGAGCTGAATGAGTTCGAGCTTGCAGGGATTCGCAACCGCCAGATAGGTTTTGTTTTTCAGTTACATCATCTCTTGCCGCAGTGCACGGTGCTCGAAAACGTTTTGGTGCCGACGCTTGCCGGCAAAACTCATCTGTCAAGAAAAGAGATTCAGGAAAGAGCGACAAATCTGCTGCAGCGAGTAGGGCTTAAAGATCATTTGTTACATAGGCCGGGCCAGCTTTCAGGTGGTCAGCGCCAGCGTGTAGCTGTTGTCAGGGCTTTGATTAACAGTCCCAAGCTTTTGCTGGCTGATGAGCCGACCGGTTCACTTGATAAAGATGCCGCGGAGAATATCGCCGAACTTTTGGTTGACCTGAATCGCAGCGAAGAAGTTACATTAATTACCGTAACACATTCGCTCAAACTTGCAGAGCTGATAGGCAACGTGATGGAATTAAGCGATGGCCTGCTGAGAGATAGGAGTTCTCAATGAGTTTGTGGAATCTTGCCAAAAGAAGTCTCATTTTTTATTGGCGGACAAATTTAGGCGTTTTGCTGGCTGTTATGGTAAGCGCTATTGTTTTGACCGGTGCGCTGGTAATAGGTGATTCAGTTCGTTATAGCCTTAAATCGATGGTAAGGGCTCGGTTAGGCGAAACCCAGTTAGCTCTTATTCCTTATAACAGATTCTTCAGATCTGAACTTGCAAACGAACTCGCGAAAGAGCTTGATACAGTTGCGGCTCCTGTTTTGCAGTTAAGGGGACTGATTGCCGACAGTGATGGCGATAAACGGGCGAATAGGATTGAGGTGCTCGGTGTTGACGGACGTTTTTTTGAAATTGGAACAGCGCAAAATCCCCTGGGAGATAATCCAAACCAGAAGATTGTTTTAAACAAACCCCTGGCGGTAAAACTTGGTGTCGGTGTGGGGGATGAAGTTGTGCTGCGAATTGAAAAGCCGTCTCTTATGCCGCGTGATGTCCCCTTGACTCCGGATTCAGATCAGTCGATGGCATTTCGTTTGGTGGTAAAAGCAATTGCCGGTCAATCAGACTTCGGAAGTTTTAGCCTAAAAGCCAATCAAATTACATCTTTGAACGCCTTTGTGCCCTTATTATGGTTACAGGAACAAATTGGCCGCGACAACGAAGCAAATATGCTTTTACTTGCAGCTAACGCAAGGGATGACATAACGACTGAAAAGGCGAATGAAGCAGTAAAAAAATGCTGGCAGCTTGCTGATGCGGGTCTTGAACTTCGACGATTACAGCATAAGGATATGTTTGAGATACGCAGCAGGCGGGTATTTATTGAAGAATCTGTCACAACCGCCGCTAAAAATACAGGTGATGAATCCTTTGGTGTTTTAACTTATTTTGTGAATGAATTAAGGTCAGGTGACAAAGCAACTCCGTATTCTATGGTAACTGCTATGAGCCCCCCGCCGGAAGCTGGTGACCTTATACCTGAGGATATGCAGGATAATGAAATTCTAATCAATCAGTGGCTTGCCGGGGACCTCGATGTTAAAGAGGGGGATGATATTGAGCTTACTTATTTTATTCTCGGGCCGATGAGAGCGCTGCGGGAAGAGACAACGAGCTTTCGAATTAAGGCAATATTAGCAATGGACAGCCCGGCTATGGATCCTAATTTGATGCCGGATTTTCCTGGTCTGGCCGATGCGGAAAACTGTAGGGATTGGGACCCTGGAATTCCGATTGATCTTGATAAGATACGGAAACAGGATGAGGATTATTGGCAGAAGTATCGAGGCGTGCCAAAGGCTTTTGTTACACTCAGAGCCGGCCAAAAAATGTGGGCCAACCGGTATGGTAATTTAACGATGATACGCTATCCTGCCGTAAAAGGATTCTCAGAGAATACAGCAAACAGGCTATTGAATAATGTCAATCCTGCTTCGGTAGGACTATTTTTTCAATCGGTACGTTCACGAGGCATAAAAGCAGGAAACCAGGCTAACGACTTTGGCCAGCTATTTCTTGGTCTTAGCATGTTTCTTATTATAGCGGCTTTAATTTTGATGGGACTTCTTTTTGTATTCGGTATTGAAAGCCGCCGCGAACAGATTGGCATGTTACTGGCAGTGGGTTTTTCGCCGAAGCTGGTAAGACGGCTGTTATTTATTGAAGGTGGCATATTGGCCGTTCTGGGAGTTCTTGTGGGTACTGCAGCGGGGCTGATCTATACAAAAGTTATGATTTACGGACTCGCCACGTTATGGCAGGCTGCGGTGAGCGGTTCCGAAATATATTTTTATGCTAAACCTTCTTCTTTGTTCCAGGGGGCGTTGGCGGCGGTAGCTGTTTCTCTGATTGCGATATGGTTGACATTGCGTAAACAGGTATCTCGGCCGGCTCGTGAGCTTCTTGGAGGTGGATTGGATTTGCAATTCTTTACTGACAAGAAGATATTTAAGAGTAGAATCGGATTATTTGTAGCGGCGGCGGCAGCAGCAGGAGCGGTATTGCTACTTGGCCTGATGGGCAATGCTGACAGCGCCGCTGTTGCCGGTGTATTTTTTGGGGCCGGAGCCCTGCTTTTGATTGCCGGACTTGGATTAACTCATGCGTTATTAAGAATGATAGCGAGCGGTTGGAATAATACGATGGCGTCTCTTGCCGGCTTGGGATTGCGCAACATGACAAGGCGAAGTGGGCGAAGCCTGGCGGTTGTCGGTTTGCTTGCGTGTGGAATATTTTTGGTTGTTGCCGTCGGAGCCAATAGACATAGTCCATTAGTTCAGGCCCATAAACGAGATTCAGGGACAGGCGGCTTCACGCTTTTGGGTGAATCGTCTATAAGTATCCTCCATGATTTGAGCAGCCCATCCGGGCGTCAGTCAATGTCTTTGGATGATAATATACTGGAAGGTGTGCAGATAGTTCAGTTACGGATACATGAGGGTGATGATGCAAGCTGTCTTAATCTCAATCGCGCACAGATGCCGCAATTGTTGGCGCTGCAGCCGAATAGATTACAGGAGCGTGGCTCTTTTGCTTTTACTAAGACAATCGAAAGTGATAATGGAAACAAGCAGTGGGATTTACTTAATGAGAATCTCGGTGATAATGTAGTACCAGCTGTTGGTGATTATGCGACTGTGTACTGGGCCCTCGGCAAGTCTGTCGGAGATGAGCTTGATTATGTCGATGAAAAAGGTGTAAAATTTCGGCTGCGCTTGGTGGGAATGTTGCAGAACTCAATTTTGCAGGGAAACTTGGTTATTTCTGAAGATGAGTTTATCAAACGCTTCCCTTCGGAAGACGGATACAGGCTTTTGCTTATAGATGCTCCGGAGGCAAAAACTGAAGCGGTGGCTGATTTGCTTTCTACACGATTGCGAGACTATGGTTTGTCACTTACACCGACTACTCAGCGATTGGCCGAGTTCAACGCCGTTGAAAATACGTATCTGTCAATATTTCAGTTATTAGGCGGTTTGGGGCTGATTCTCGGCAGTTTTGGGCTTGGTTTGGTCGTGCTTCGCAACGTGCTTGAGAGGCGGAGTGAGCTTGCGATGCTGCAAGCGGTTGGATTTGACAAAACCGCACTTAAGAAAATGGTGTTTTACGAGCATGGAGGACTTATGTTAGTCGGTTTGGTCTGTGGGATTGTTGCAGCGCTTGTAGCAGTGAGTCCTGCTCTGAAATCTCCTGGAGCACAAATTCCGTATTTTTCACTATCATTTACAATTGTTGCTATAGCTGCCAGTGGATTAATATGGATACAGGTTGCGACTTCCTTTGCACTCAGTGGAAAGATGTTGGAAGCACTAAGAAACGAGTAAGTATCGAGGTATCTTAGAGAGGAAAGCATGAAGGAATCTACTGTCGCAAAGACGTTACCAATTGGATTAGCTATTCTTGGAGTAATTTTATTGTATTTTTGGCTTAGTTCCGATGCAGCCAAGGATCTAAAGGAGCGCCTGCCGGGTGAGGACAACAGGACGAAAGTTGTTGCACAAGAAAACGAGCCTATCAAGATAACCGGGAGGTTGGTTAAATACGATGGTGTGCCGGCTGAATTACCCGGTGCCTGGCCTCGATTTCGAGGGACGAACTTTGACGCGATAAGCAGAGATCCAAATATTACTCTGGCAAGATCATGGCCGGACAACGGACCCAAAGTTCTCTGGTCTGTTGATGTCGGAGAAGGTTACGCAGGAGCAGCAGTCCTGGCGGGGCGTGTGTATGTTTTGGATTATGACCAGGAAAACAAAGCTGATGCTGTTCGATGCTTGTCGTTAGATGACGGCAAAGAAATATGGCGATATTCTTACGACGTCAAAATAAAGAGATTCCACGGAATGAGCCGAACAATCCCTGCAGTAACAGAAAAGTATATCGTAACTATCGGACCGAAATGTCACGTAACGTGCCTGGATTCGATGACCGGTCAATTTCGATGGATGCTGAACCTTGTAAGAGAATACGGTACGAAAGTGCCCCAGTGGTACACAGCACAATGTCCGTTGATTGAAGATGGCAAGGCTATAATTGCTCCGGCCGGTGAAGTGCTTATGATGGCGGTGGATGCCGATACAGGTAAAATTGTGTGGGAAACCCCTAATCCAGATGGCTGGATTATGACTCATTCGTCCATTGTGCCAATGGAGTTTAAGGGTAAACGTTTCTATATATATTGCGGTGGCGACACGGCCAGTGGAGGAGTTATAGGAGTTTCGGCCAAGGATGGCAGCGTTCTGTGGAAGACCGACCAGTGGAAAGTGCGTACTAATGTTCCTAGCCCTGTTATTGTTGGTGATGACAGAATATTTCTTTCGGCCGGATATGGCCAATACGAAAACGGCTGCACGATGCTGCGTCTTACTGAGGTAGATGGAACAATTGTTGCAAAGCAGGAATATATATATCCGATCGAGGTATTCGGTTCGATGCAGCAAACCCCGATTCTTTATGAAGATCATATTTACGGTGTAAGGCTGGACGAACAGTTGGTTTGTCTTGACCTGGACGGAAAGGTTGTCTGGACAAGTACAAGCGCGAACAAATTTGGAAGTGGAGCATATATGATTGCAAACGGGTTGCTGTATGTTTTGGATGATTCGGGTGTTCTTACACTTGTCGAACCCACATCGACCGGTTATGTCGAGCTGGCCAGGGCCGAGGTGCTTCCCGGCCATGAGTCATGGGGGCCTATGGCAATTGTTTCGGGAAGGTTGATTATACGCAATTT
>CAZIAN010000119.1:0-11734 GCA_964537355.1 uncultured Pirellulales bacterium
CCGTACAATGATTGAAAAATAATAGCGGCCTGAACTATTTTATGGTATATTTCCACTCAGGAGCAAACGCTGTAGCTGCCTCCGGTATTGAGGAGAAAATTATGCTCAATAAAATTGACATTCTCAAATTTCTGACTTTTGTGTCGCTGATCTTCTGCATTTGTTTGACAGAAGCCACAATTGCAAACAGTTCAACTCCTGCGCAGAATAAAGCTGAAGATTTTAACGTCGGCGTCTGCACCCACTTTAGTCAGGGCAAAGGCATAGTGGAATTGAATATCCGGAGCATGAAAAACGCCGGCATTGGTGCAATCCGTGATGAGGTAACCTGGTCGAGCATAGAACGCCAAAAGGGCAGCCTCGTCATGCCCCAGCGGTATAGCGACTATGTTCGAAGTGCAAGTGCGGCCGGACTGGATGTCATGCTGATACTTGACTACACTAATCGCTTTTATGATGACGGCGACCGCCCACGCTCGCCTGAGGCGATTGAAGGATTTTGCCGTTACGCCGAGTTTGTGGTGCGTCATTTCGGAAAAGATGTTCGTCTCTACGAGGTATGGAACGAATGGGACATAGGAATCGGCATGCCGAAAAAATACAACAAAGGAGGTTCTCCCGAGGATTACTTCAACCTGCTCAAAGCTGTTTATCCCCGAATCAAGGCCATTGAGCCCGAGGCAGCAGTCATCGCCGGCGGATGCACCAGCGGCGCAGTCAATAAAGGCTGGTTCGAACAGATAATTCAGCTCGGCGCCCTTGATTATTCCGATGCCGTCTCGATTCACGCCTACAACTACGGCGCCAAATTCCCTGAACGTTCTCCGGAAACCTGTTCGCAGTGGATAACCAACGTCCAGAAGATGCTGCGCAAATATAACAAAGGCAAAGATGTCCCCTTTTACGTTACCGAGATGGGCTGGCCCACTCATATAGGCAAAAGGAGTACCGCCCCGCAGCTTTCCGCTTCGTATTTGGCGAGGCTGTATCTTCTTGCACGCACCTCACCATCTTTCCGCGGCCTCTGGTGGTATGACTTTCAGGACGACGGCTGGAAAGCCGAGTACAACGAAAGCAACTTCGGCATCGTCCGCCCCGACCTCACCCCCAAGCCCCACTACTACGTCATGGCCGATATCTCCGGCCTGATCGCACACGGTGATTATATCGACCGTCTAAAAACAAAAGATGATAATCTTTATGTCCTTCGATTTAAACACAAACAGCGTGACTTCTGGGCTCTTTGGTCCTCGGACGACAAAACTCGACAGGTCATTCTGCAAACGAAATTGCCTTCCGCCTCCCTGACGATTCACCAGCTCGGACACAAGTCCTACCAAAGCTCATGGGGATTTCTTGACTGGGTCGGCAATAAAAATGAATTAATTTCAGACAGGCTCTCGATTGTCATAGGCCCCCGCCCTTTCCTGATTAGCGGTGATTTAACGAATGTCTCGGTTCTGCAAACAATCCCAAGACCCTTCGAAGGGGATTATGCTTACCAATAGTAATTAAGAGGTTTTGCTATGAACAAAAACTTAAATCGACGTAACTTCCTGAAATCTGTCGGTCTGGGAACGGCTGCTCTGGCTCTGCCGACGCATTTGTTCGCCGCCGGCAAAAAGAGACCTAACGTTCTGTTTATCGCCGTCGATGACCTGCGTCCACAGCTTGGCTGTTACGGCCACAAGCAAATGATCTCTCCCAACATAGACAGGCTCGGCGCAGAAGGCGTCATCTTTCTTCGCTCCTATTGCCAGGTCCCCGTCTGTGGTGCCTCGCGTGCCAGCCTTATGACGGGAGTTCGCCCCACCGCAAACAGGTTCCTCGGCTTTGACACCTGGGCAGAAAAAGACCTGCCCGGCGCGCTCAGCGTCGCCAAACACTTCAAAAGCAACGGATACCACACAATCTCCAACGGTAAGATATTCCACAATCGCACCGACTGCCTCAATGGCTGGAGCGAAGACCCATGGCGCCCGAAAGGCGGGTGGAGAAATTATTTATTGGAAGAGAACATAACGCTTACAAAGAATAATCCGGCACATAAAGGACCTGCTTTCGAGAATGCCGATGTCCCCGATAACGCCTACTTTGACGGGATGATAGCAGATAAAGGGATTTCAGACCTCCGGCGTTTGAAGAATACGGATAAGCCGTTCTTCCTTGCACTCGGATTCTTAAAACCACACCTGCCCTTCAATGCCCCGAAGAAATACTGGAATTTATACAGCAGAGAAAAAATCGACCTCGCCGACAATCCTTTCCGCCCCAAAGGCGCTCCCGATGCGGCCTTGCACAACTGGGGCGAATTACGTGCATACCACAATATCCCTCCAAAAGGCCCGCTCTCGGAAGATATGGCCCGAACACTCATCCACGGCTATTATGCCTGCGTCAGCTATACCGACGCCCAGATAGGCAAAGTATTGACCGAGCTTGACCGGCTTGGCCTGCGGGACAACACCATAGTAATCCTCTGGGGTGACCATGGCTGGAACCTCGGTGAGCACGGCCTGTGGTGTAAGCACTGTAATTTTGAGACCTCTTTGCATTCACCCTTAATCGTAAGGGCCCCACATATCAAAGCCGGTACTCGAACAAACGCCCTGACCGAATATCTGGATATCTATCCGTCCCTCTGCGAATTATGCAATCTGCCCCTGCCCGCTCATTTACAGGGCAAAAGTTTCGTACCGCTTTTGAAAAATCCGAACCTTCCCGGGAAAAATGCCGTATTTAGCAGATATTTCAAGGGCGACTCTGTAAAGACCGACCGCTATCGCTATACCGAATGGCATGACAGAAAAAACAAAGTTTACGCACGAATGCTTTACGACCATTCAATTGACCTTGTTGAAAACGTAAATATTTCCGAAAGACCGGAAAATAAAGAAATAGTCAAAAAAATGAGCACAATGATTCAGGAAATCAGCGAATAATGCAGCCTTTTACCCTTTTAATCAAACCGTCCGGTTCAGATTGCAACGTTGATTGTAAATATTGTTTTTACAAGCACCGGGCGCCAGAGGTCGGCCAGGGAAAACAGCGAATGAGCGATGAAGTGCTCGAAAGACTTGTTAAAGATTATATGCAGTTACGTTTCCCCCTGGCCGGATTTGCATGGCAAGGCGGCGAACCGACACTGATGGGCCTTGACTTCTACAAAAAAACGGTTGAGCTGCAGAAAAAATACGGCAGCCCCGGTCAGGAAGTTGGCAATTCGCTCCAAACAAACGCCATCCTGCTCAACGACGAATGGTGCCGCTTCCTGCACGAAAACAAGTTCCTTGTCGGCGTCAGCATAGACGGCCCAAAAGAATTCCACGACTACTACCGACTCGACCATTCCGGCTCAGGAACTTTCGACAAAGTCATGCGGGCCATCGAAAAATGTAAGGAACATAAGGTCGAATTTAATACGCTCACCTTGTTAAACGCCAAAAATGTAGAGCATCCTGACGAGGTGTTTGATTTCCTCGTCGCCCTTGGTACAAGGTATATACAGTTTATCCCCTGCGTAGAGCTTGAAGCCGGTACGAATAAGATTACGGATTTTTCAGTTACTCCGCTCCAGTACGGCGAGTTCTTATGCAAATTATTCGACCGCTGGTACGAATATGGCCCGCAAAATCTGAGCATTCGCGATTTCGATTCCTTCCTGTCATATTTCGTCACTGGCAAACACTCTATTTGCACGTTCGACAAACAATGCAGCCAGTACATTGTTATCGAACATGATGGCAATGCTTTCTGCTGCGATTTTTTTGTTGAGCCGAGATGGCAATTGGGCAACATTTTTGAAACGCCGATAGAAAAGCTGGCCGCAAGCAGCATTAAGCGGACCTTTGCCCGGGCCAAAAAGAATATTTGTAATAAATGCCTCGTCTGCAGGCACCTTGCAATCTGTCGCGGCGGCTGCATGAAAGACAGGGCGCCGTTTGACAAAGACAATTTCGGCAAAGAAAGCTATTTCTGCGAAGGCTACAAGCTCTTCTTCGATTATGCGCTGCCTAAGTTTACGCAGATAGCCGCTAATATTAACGCCGCCTCCGCCGCTAACAACCGTCCCGCCGTTTGACAAAGGGACATTAGTATTGGCGGACTCAGGCAATGTTACGAAAAAATTAATATTTGGAGAAACAAACCATGAACTCGATTAAACGCAGAACCTTTCTCACCCGTTCGATTGCAGCCGCGACCGCCCTCGGCCTTACTTCTAATTCACCCAATACACAAATATTCGCCGCTCAAAGTACAAAATCGCCCCGCCCCAATCCTATCGCCGTCTCGACGTATTCGTTCTGGCGATTCAAGGAAAACTTAAAACTCCCTATCGAAACCTGTATTGACGAAGCGGCTCGGATGGGTTTCGATGGCGTGGACCTTCTGCTAATCCAGATGGAGAGGGAGGACAACAGTTATCTGCATAAGCTCAAACGCCACGCCCTTATAAACGGCCTGGACCTTTGCTGTATGTCAACCCACCAGGGCTACGTCTATCCCGACAAAGACAAACGCCGGCAAAACATCGACCTGACAATCAAACAGATTGAAATCGCCTATCGGCTGGGCGTCCCGATTGTCCGCATCAACACCGGCAGATGGGGCACGACTAAGAGCTTCGACGACCTGATGGCCAATCGCGGCATCGAACCTATCCTGCCCGGCTACACCGAAGAAGACGGCTTCAAGTGGGTCATCGACAGTATTGAAAAATGTCTGCCTAAGGCTGAAGAGTGCGGCGTCATTCTCGGACTCGAAAACCACTGGGGGCTGGCCCGTACGCCCGAAGGACTGCTCAGAATCGTCGATGCAATTGACTCGCCCTGGCTCCAGGTCCTGCTCGATACCGGAAATTTCCTCGAAGATCCATATGACAAGCTCGACAAGTGCGCCCCCCAGGCCGTCTTTATGCAGGCCAAAACTTACTATGGCGGCGGCCTCTGGTACACCCTCGACTTGGATTATCCACGCATCGCGCGCATTATGCAAAAACACAACTACAAAGGCTATATATCACTCGAATTCGAGGGGAACGAAGACTACAAAACCGCTATACCAAAAAGCCTCGCCATCCTGAGAAAGGCCTTTAGCTGACACTGCTCCGTTGGTCTTATAATATTAGATTGAAATGTCACCCAACCCCTAACGGAGCCGCGACTGTGATGAAGGAGCGGTAATAGACATGCTTGCCCCATTGCTTAGAGTATCGTTCACTCTAATGATGTCATTGCAAGCAGGCGGCAGGCAGCGAGTTTACACAACTTCCACCCTGAGCGTAATCGATTTGATCGAAGCCGAAACATCCGACCCAAAATAATATGTGACGAAATTGTAAAATATTTATGTCTCTTGAGGCTCAGATATCTCTTTATCTCGCTCCCAGCCTTCGTGCTGAATTACTATTCTCTCAATTGCTACACTTTTATTATTTGCATCAAGCTCTGGCAATGATTGATATTCGGATACCCAGCAGCGATAGACACGAAATCCCATAACTACCTGCCCCTGCAGATTAAGCAGTTCAATGATCATGTCTTTCCTGTAATCTTTAAGAGACATGCCGGCATCTCCCTGAATATTGAATACCATATTGGCCCAGTCCTCGAATGCCGGGTCGTGTGTCAGACCGCGTTCCAGAACTATTGGCTCATACGTTGTTCTCCCCGGCGACACTCTGGAGATACTTGGATCTGAGCCTTCACGGTGCGTTACAACCTCTGTCATTCTTAATAAAGGACTGACCTTTGATACACCCGCGACATATCTTCCATCCCACTTAATCTTAAATTTGAAATTCTTGTATGGATCAAAACGGTGGCTATTAACAGTGAACATTGTCATAAGGGACCTCCAAATAAAATTTAAACCGTTAATTGTAATTGTTAATATTTTTTTCGTCATCTTTGTATTTAACTTACCTCCCTGCTGATTCTATCGTTTCCATATAAAAAATCTATTGCCATTTCAATGTTCACATCACAATTACTTTCATTAAGAAAGTCTAACTGCAAGCCACAAATCCATGATGTCTCGCTTGTTCGCTTGTCTATATAATAATTAAACTATCGATATGAAATTTTCAAGATAAAACTTGCCTTGTTATGCGCCTGCTTTATGCTGCCCGAGGTTCGGCACTGTTTTTATTTACTACGTACTGCTAAGGACTGCATAACAATAAACGAACCTCATGCTGGCCTACGGTAGAAATGCTATATAATTTCAAACCTAACTCAAAACTCAACACTAAATTACGGTGTGTGCTTACTTGCTTTTCCGACGGGGAGCTAAGCACAAACTACTGACAAAAAAACTTCCGGCTTTATATCATAAAAAAGGCCCAGCGAAACATGCCAGGCCTTGAGATAGGGTCAATCTTTTTCTAACTTATTTTACTTTGTTTGAATATCTTGTTCAGGGATTTTCAAAATCAAGGACCAATTAATATTGCCGGCATGTGAATAAATATATCCTTGTCAATACCCGCTTGATTGTGGCTGATGAGATTATGGTCCGATTGGAAATACTATATCATCTATCCACGCGGCGTCTTCCCCTTCGGAGACCGAACTGTCCTTTGAATAGGCCCACTTGAAGGTTCTTGTGCCCTCGCGTACCGAAAAAGTCAATTCGGCCCAATCCTCTTGTCCCGACCACTTGCCTTGTTCGAGGCCATCAATGTAGAATGTCAACTTATCAAAGCCTGATTCACAAGAGACTTTATAATAGAAAGTGATATAACCGGGTACGCAATCAATGCTGACTTCAAGGGTACTCTCCTCACCATCCTCAATCGAACCGGACCTGGCACTATAATATCCGGAATGCCTTTCTGACCTTGTGGTCTCCCAGCTTTCATCCCCGTAACTGCTCCACGGAAATTGGCTGAAATCTTCTGTTTCAAAATCCTCCACTACCACTACGCTTCCAGTAAACTCCGGCTTGAGCATATAATCAATGGCATTGCGGAACATCTGAAGACCCTCGGCTGTAAGGTTAAGCTCACCCTGGGCGGTGGTTATTACTTCCTGTGTGTCTGGATCTACGGACGGAATCTCCTGCGTTCCGGCACAGAACAGCAGGCGTCTGCCGCCGGCGTACTGACCCGCGCCTTCGTAAAATTCCACTCCGATGTCCCACTCAGCTATCCAACCCATGCCCAGTTGTACGGTCTTAGCGATTAGATGACCGTTGCCCATGTCTGTGCCGCCAATGAACGAGGTGTGTCCGGTGCCGACGAGCGGATCTATCATCTGAACAACGTTTGCGGGATAGTCTGGATCACTTGGATCTAACGTTGTCAGCGGCACACCCCGGAAGATAGGATGATGTGGATCCACTGCCTCTGCATAGATGAGTGGAGTGCGCTCGTTGACGCCGGCATTGACCCAATTCCACCGGGGCTCGGTGTTGCGGGCAAAGTAAGCGTTCATTTGCAGCAGCGGAGTCGTGATCGAATTCCACTGGGTTGTCTCGTCTCCATCATCGTAGTGGTCGCTCCAGGTTGACCGGCTGAAGATAATCAGGTCGGCTGCATTCAACTCGGAAATCTTGTCCGGAGTAAGCACTTTCCAGTAGTCCGGCCGGACGTCCACGCTATGCCCCTCGGAAACGAGGAAGCTCTCCAGGCTGTGGTCGTCTCGAAGCCCGTCCATATCCCAGTCTATCGCTTCCGTGACCAGGATAATGTCGGCGCCACCGGGTGCGGGTACCCCTATCACACTCACGTTGTCGAAGGTATATGTGCGTATCTCGCCGGATCTGTGTGATGTAACGAATAGACCAATGTAAACATCCGCTGCCATCTCAATGGTTGCTGGGTTAGAGCCTACGATATCCTCATCGAGGTTTAAATTTTCCTGTTCAATCCAGTTAACGCCGTCGAAAGAATAGTAACCGGTAATTGTGTTGCCTATACGCGTTAATTTAACCCACATAGGTGGATATACATGGTAGCCACCGTGCGCTGACATCGAGCGTTGACCGGTGATTGGACGATACTGGAAGGCTTTACCGCTGCCGCTACCGCCTGACACGAACATCATCGCGTGCTTGGAGTCCGGTTCGAGCGTCTCGCGAATCATAACGCCTCCCTTGGCCCACATATCTGAACCGTCACCGTTGTCCGCAACGCGTGCGACTATCGTACCATCTCCCGAAAGCGTCGTGAACGCGTAGTGGAATTCATCCCGTTCACCCCAGATGTCGGCTCCATCGGCGCTAACGGCCCATATACCGTCAATTTCAGCAGCGCTGCCGCCGGTGGTGCCTATATCCCGGCTCTGCCATCCCTCCGGCAGCGAAGCGGAAGCAGCTCTAAAGTCTACATACAGCAACGGCGTCCCGTCCCCTGGCTCGGCTACGGCACATCGAATGCCTGAGGAAGGATTAACTGGGTTGTCACTGATAATGAACGCAAGTGCATTGCCGCTGGCCCAGCCTTCCTGGTTCACTATTTCCTGAATGATAGCGGAAATATCCGATGTCGCTTGGCCGGGGCCGCGTTCACCTACGATAGACCAGTTCGGCACGTTCCATTGCACCTTTGTTGTCGTTCTGGCCCTGTTTGTAATATTAAAGTCATCTGAAGTAAACACAGCGGCGTTAGCTGAAAGTTCACCCTCGATTATGAGATTAACGGGTAGAGTGCCGTCTTTGGTCTCATCCACTTGGAACTGTACCCACGCCGCGTTAATTGTGGCGCCCTTCGGAATAGTGATGTCCGTAAACAGCAGGCCTGTTGTTTGCTTCTCACCCATACCCGGGTCTTCATAGGGCATCTCTAAATCGCTGCTGTCTAAATCCTCCATAGCGCCCCAGTCCCAATCACCATGCTCTTCGGCGTCAGCAGCGATAGGAATTTCGATAACGTCCGCCAGGACAACATTTGTACTGACCAGAGCCAGTACCGAAACAAAAGAAACCAGAAAAATCATTCTTCTACACATAATAGTTCTCCCTCGAAAAAATTACAGTAATCATGAATTTATGCCTTGGCCACACACCAAAGCAACCCAAAATCAATTATATTTCCGACAAATTGACCGGAATCTTCGTAGAACTACACGCCTGCGTAATACACCACTTCTATTCAACTTTCTTGAAAACCATCTCAGACTCGCCTGAATCGTGCCAGCTGCCTTGTGGAAAGATCTGTCCCTTGTCGAGGAAAAGGTTTCCTTCTGCATTGATGTATCCCTTGTAAGTTACCCAGCGGCTTCTGTCGATGAATATCTCCTTAGTAGCTAATGTCCAGGGAGCAGGTATCGTACTAAAGGTCGTTTTATCTATGGATTTATTGGGTTGAATATGCCTACTTGTTCTAACTATAAGTTGACTTTGCCCTTGTGCCTTAAATTCTATTTCCCGAATCTCACCATCCGTGATGGCCTGCCACCTACCCAGAAAGACAAATTCCGGAACCGGCTGGACGGACACTTCTTCGACCTCTACAACTTCTGCAATTCCCAGACTTTTGGCAATGGACTTACATATCTCGGCGACCTGTTTTGCCAATAAAGCGCTCGTTTCGTCGTATTCGATTCGAAACTTCAAAGGGACATTCTTGGGCATAGTGAGGCGCCAGAGGATGTGTTGTTCGAGGTCGTTCGGATTGACCAGGCCGGTAACAAGCGGGTTTGGCCCTCCGTCTGGTCGCTCCATCGCCGTCGGGTACAAGGTCCTTATTTTGCCGTCTCTTAGAAAGAACGGTGCCTTCCCTGAGCCTACGGACTCGCTAAGTTCCGTATGCACTTCCGTCTCCATTTGGGAGTCGGTTTCTATTGCCAGCGAGATAATCTTTCTTTGCAGGTCCTTGGCCGCACTGCTCATCTCGGATTTGTAATAGATGTCAATCCGTATCGGAAGGCTGTTATTACTCTTAAATCGCTTGCGAATGTAATCCAGAGTTTCTCTCTCGGATAGCAGTCCTGCCGACTTGTGACGTCTTACTGCCCAGAACTCTTTGAACGACTTCAGGGAATCGAGCACATACACACGCTCACCGATTAAGTTGAGAACCAGCCAGGCATTGAGAGATTCTATCGAACGTTTCTCGAATGCGTGCTTGGGGATGATTCCCATCACCTCCCTGAGGTTAGCCAGTTCGGTCATTAGATTAGCTTCGAGTTCTGCCTTGGAAAGCAGTAATTCATACCGCAGCTCGGCAGGTCCGCTTACCTCTTCGAGCCTCCTGGAAACCTCAGCAATCTGCTGGTCGAAGAGCTTGATCTGGGTATAGCTGATTGTTATATTCTGGATGAGTTCCAAAGGATCTTTCCGTAGGGGCCTGGACAGCTTTTGTTCTCTCTCTATGGCTGCTCGAATCAGCTCTCCAAGCTCCGGGTCGCTCTCATTCTGTACACGGTCCAGAATGCTGGGTGTCTTGCTCTGGCCTATCGCAGCCGCCGCCATACCAAGACATAGTAAAACACACAATAACTTCTTAATCCTTTTTGCTTGCATTGTAATAACCTCCAAAAGATTGTGCTATAATCCCGCTTATACTCTCGACCGACTCTTGCGGGCCTAAAATCTCAGTAAGAATTGAGTGTTTGTTCTTATTGTCGAAAACCTCATCATCAGTGAAGGCTGAAGCCTGTCCCGTCGTACTAATCGAAGCCACAGCATCATAAGGCGTCAGCTCACTTGCGTGTTCGGAGGCACTGGCCATGCGCTCCTCCATCCCCAGCCGCTTGAACAGACGAGCGGCATCCAGCCAGGCGACCAGGTCACTCGGTACGTTTACACCTTCAATCTCGGCGGCCGCCCGTGGTGCGATATCCACGTTCCCGGGCAACGTACGTGGCACCGACAGGTTCCTGGACAAATTACGTGGCACCGACAGGCGACCGCCAATAAATGCAATACCGGCTATCAGCACCGCAGCGACTGCACATTCCGCCCTCCGCCAGGTGGAGCGTCGCCGCTGAATACGAACCAGAGCAGCAGTCGAGTCAAGAAGAGTCTTTTCTCTGAAAGCTTCTCGTGGCGCACTGCCCGACAAATGCTGCTTTAGATATTTATCAACATCATTGTCCTTCATACTGTCACCTTGCATAATACATTACTCCAAAGTTCGCATCTGTTCATAAACTCGGGCAAAGCCGGCCCGCGCTCGACATAACTGAGATTCGATTGCCTCAATGCTTGCACCGTTGTCTGCGGCTATCTCCTTCATGCTGAGCCCACGAAGGTATTTTGCTTCGAGCACCACGCGATAACGCGAAGGCAGCCGGGCGAGCGCCTCATGGACCCGCAAATCAGGCCCCTCCTGCGTGACCGCTTCAGAGGAAATCCCATTCACAGAGGACTCCTCATGCCGCTTCCGTCGCTGCTCGCTGGCCCGGATTGCCATAAGCCGGTTCTTGACAATCCCGAACAGCCAAGCCCGAAACGTAGCCCTACTGGCATCGAAACGATGGATCCTTCTGGCCGCAATGACAAAGGCCTGCTGGGTCAGCTCCTCGGCCATGCCATGCCGGCCGTCCGCGAGCGCCGCGCAGAACCGGTACACCGCGTCGAAGTGTCCCTCGAACAATTGCCGCCATGCCTGCTCGCTGCCCCTCTGTGCGGCGTGTATCGCATACGTCTCGAAATCTACGTCCATTAGTTGATTGCTCGAATCTAAGCGTAATATTGTCGATCACGTCTCTATAGCTATTTCTCGCCCCGGCTGCAAAATCCGTCGCAAATGCCGGAAAAAACTCTCAAAAATATTCTACCACACCAA
>CAZIAN010000120.1:0-11643 GCA_964537355.1 uncultured Pirellulales bacterium
TGTTGTAAGAAGGATGCGAGACCGGTTAAATGAATGGATGTTTTCACAAAACGATCCCGCCCTTAAGGACAGCAAGACGAGTTCTTAAACAACGGACAATATTCGATTCAAAGTAACTAAGCGGCAAATACATGTTCCATAACAGAACCGCGACTGTAAAGGAGCAGTAATTAATTTTTTAGTTACTAAATGGTTAACTTTCGAAATATTGAGTCATGCACAGCAGTTTTTTTACAAGACTTCTCATGCGGCCGATAACAAACACACTTTCTCAGTTGCTGATGAGATCGGACAAAAGCTGATAAAATAAAAACATAAATTTCTCAAAAATATTTTATCCGGATTAGTAAAACATCTAACGTGATTTTATTGGACAGTAGAATGTGGGATAAACAAGGTTTGGCTGCTCAGACTATATATGGTAGTCGAAGCAAATGCGGTTCAGCTATATGGTGGTTTGCGTTATGGGTCGTTAAGAGGGCTGTTGTATGGTAGGCTAAAGAAAAATTGTGCTCACTGTCGATATTGCGTAGGTTGATAATATTAATTACTACTTTTGAAGGAACAGAACTTATGAGTAAAAGGGAGTTGATCGATTACATTTGTGAAATCAACAGAAGTGCCAAGCCGGAATTTCTCGCCAATTTTTCAGAGGAGGATCTCAACGCTTATCTTGAACATCTGATGGAGCTGGATTTGGAAGAATTGGTTGTTTGCAGCTAAGGGTATATGTAGTAGTGCCGGATGGCGCTTAAGCCGAAATACCCGTGCTTATACAAATTCAGTTTTATCAGCATAATTCTATACGCAGTATCCAAAAAGTGGATTTAGTTATAAGAAGGCGTAATTACCCTTTACCCCTGTAATTCATTTCTCCGGCGCATAATCAGTAAGCCGATTGAACTATTGCTTTTTACGGAGATGTAAAGCAGTGATGGATCTGCCAAGGCCATCTTTACCATAAGCCTGAATCTATGCGCAACTGTGCCCGGGGCTGGATGGGGGCTTCTCAGATTTCCTGCGGTTCTTATTTACTTTTGGATGTGTAGTTAAAAAGCACCGGTGAAGGTGCCTTGTCTGCAGTAACGATAGCTTTCGACGGTATCTCGACAATACTGTTTTGCTTAAACTCGAGCAGCATCGGCACATAATCCCTTGGGATGCAAAAAACAAAGTCAATCCATTCTTCCTTTGCATTTCCTTTGAAGTAGTTTTTGCTGTCAATTTTTATCTTAGTGCTTACCTGTATCTGGTCTGGGGCCTTCAAATGTCCGATGGGGTAAATGTTTATTCCCGCTCCGGTTAATGACTCATCGCCGTATCCTTGCCGTTTACAGATGAGTCTTAATTGAGAAAGGAGAAATGTGCCGCCGTTTATCTTTGGTTTGGAACTTAGGGCGATTCTTTTTATTCCCACTCGAACTATTGTAGGTTGATAATCGTTGCTGACAGGCCCGGGCATAGATATTGACTTGCCGGTTGACTCGTCCTTAAGTTTGCTTTGACGGTTCAGTTCCGAAACAAGTTGGCTTATCTGTTCCTTCAGGCTTTCGGGGGCCGGCCAGACAGCCGGTTCTGTCGATTTTGGCAGGCCTATCGCCGGAGTTTTGCTGGTGACAATCGGGGTGCCGGAAATCTGCCTGTTCAGATAAACCTGGTCGAGGAACTCCGGATGGATAGTGGCGAAACTTCTTTGGCCGCTCAAGCTGCCCTTACTTATGATGCTGAACAGGCCCGCCGCAAAGCCATCTGCATTTAGTAGAACCTTTTTACGTTTCCCGTCAAAACGCTGATAAGGATACTTGTTTGGCAATGGCGCCATCCCAAGTGTCGTAAGCAAAAAGCCGGACAACAAAAGGCCTAAGAAAATTCCGCAGACAACACGCCCGATTCGCTCAGGTAGAAATCCTAAATCAACCGGTTGATGTTGCGTAAGAAATATCATACCTGTTTGCAAAGCTCCGAAGACTATAATAAAGAGCAAAGCAAAACAGAGCGGTTGTGCCCACGGTACGATGGCCAGAAAGCTACCGGTTTCACTGCGACTGATGAAGACGTTTGCAAGAGCCTCGAAGAAGCCAAATGCAGCTATGCCTGCGCAAATAGCTATTATTATTGTTGCAAATGCCCTGGTAAATGTACCTTTGAAATACTGGTAAGCGGCACATCCCAATATTATGAACACCACTAATAAGCTGGCCATTAAAATATCTCCTTTTTAGCATTCCGTGATTCGACTATAATTCACGATCTACTAACAATTATTTTGTTTTTTTTGTCTTGCCTGTCGAAAGTACCCGGATCATTTCATTTATTGCTACGGTTCCACTGATAACTCTTCTTAGCGCCTGTTCCTGCAAATAGAGCATTTTTGCGCGTCTGAATTGAGTGCCGATTTCCGGCAGTGACCTCGTCTGTATCAGGGACTTTCTTAACTCGGTGCTCAATGTGATCATTTCGAAAATGCCAATCCTTCCGAAATGACCAGTTCCCTGACATTTTTCACATGTGGTAGCTTTGCCGCGTTTGTCGTACAGCACCTTGCCTGCCCGGTAAAGAACTTTTGTTTTTTCTGCACTGATATTAAACTTTTTCAAAAGTTCCTTGTCCGGCGTATATGCCTGCTTGCATTTATCACACAGTAGCCTGACCAACCTTTGATTACTTATGCCGAGAAGAGTCCCCGCAGCCAGATTCCTGTCTCCGACAAATTTCATCCATTTGGCATATGCCTGAATCACGCTGTCGGCTTTGAGTGTAACATAAACAAGTTTACCGTCTGCGGCAGCGTTACAAACAACCTGAGCGGTCTCGGCATCCTCACATTCGCCAATACCAACAACATCCGGTCCTGTTCGTACTACCGTTTGCAGCTTTTTTGCAAATGTTGTTGAGCCTGTGTCACTGAGACTGAAACTGTTTTGAGTTATATTCGGAAGATGATGGGATGCCCGTCTTTCAAGCGTGCTTATATGGTTGATGAAAGCATCATGATTTCGCAGAAATGCATAAAGTGTTGTTGTTATGCCGCTTCTTGTCGGGCCGCTTATTATATATACACCCTGCTTAATCTGGTTGAATCTGGCTAACTGTTCGTGCTGCTCGGGCATCAGGCCGATTTCCTTTAGCCTTGGCAGTTCTTCATGTGATATTTCCTTGAGTCTGACCTGTTCCCCTGCGGTTGAGCCGGCGGTGGTCACTTCCCACTCGGTATAATTTTCACTCTTCGCGATTTTAAATGCACCTTTTTGAGGTTTTCGCTTTTCTTTAGTGTCCAGGTCTGCAAGGTTTTTGACGAAACGAATGAAATACTTCATTTGCTCTTTGCCTATGCTTGGCTGTTTAAGTACAGAGCCGTCAACATAATATGCTATGTTATAGTCTTGAGGTGTCGGTGAAAACGCTATACTGCTCGCCCTTCGCCAAAGTGCATCGCTCAAAATTTCATAAGCTATTTTAAAGCCGAAAAATTCCGGTGTCCGAGGTTCAGGAATTGGAATTTCATTTTTGTTTGCTGTAATAAAGGTATAGGTCTTTAGTTTTGCAATTTTCTTGTCTTTGCTTTCGAGCAGGTTTTTGATGTGGTCAACCGTAAGCACTTTGTCGAAATCCAATACCAAAGAATTTCGGTGCTTAACATAAGCCAGAGATGCCCCGCCGACGGCTATCAAATAGAGCAGCATCCCGACGATAAACACAGGTGTAAGAAGCCAGATTATTACTCCAACAGCTCCGGCGCCCAGAATAATAGCTGCCCAGAAAACTTCTTTTGTCTCGATTACTTTGGCGTCATGGAAAACCCAGGTCAGCAGCGGTATCCATGCAAAAAACATAATCAGGAAAATAACAAACTTGAATATTGAAATATAGCCACCGTATCCGATAGCTGCTAATAATAAATCCGGCATAAGATGCTCCGTTAAATCTTACAGAATGCCACTGGCCGTGGTCTTGATACCTTTTAACGCCATTTTTAGTTCTTCTATATTTGGTGCGTGTTTATATGCATCCTTCGGGTCAACATAACCTTCTTTTACCAGTTCGCAAAGATTATATGTCAGGTCCTGCATGCCTTCTTCTGTAGAGCTTCGTATAACACTGGGTAAATCGCCTTCACGGCCTTCGGAAATCAGTTTTTTAACAGACGCGTTTGCAATTAGAATCTCAAGTGCAGGCATCCTGTCAACCCCTTCTTTCAGGCATGGTACCAAAACCTGACTGACGACTGCTTTAATTGCGATACTTAAAGTCTGTCTTACAAGGTTTCGTTCGTTTTGTGGAAACAGGTCCAGGAGACGGTGAACACACTGGGCAGCATTCGCTGAATGCATTGTTCCAAAAACAAGATGACCCGTTTCCACCGCTCTCATCCCTGCGCTTACGGTTTTGGCGTCCCGCATCTCTCCGACGAAAACCACATCGGGATCCTGACGCATCAGATAGGTTAAGGCCTCATCAAAGTCTTTGACATCAAGCCCGATTTCCCTTTGTGAGACTATTGCTTTGTCGTCCTTAAACAGATACTCGATAGGGTCTTCGATTGTAATTATATGACATAAGCGGGTATGATTTATGTGGTCTATCATCGATGCGATGGTTGTGGTTTTGCCGCAGCCCGTTGTGCCTACTACAAGAATCAATCCCTGCCTGGCTTCACATATCTTTTCGAGTACCGGCGGCAAGTGCAGTTCTGCAAATGGTGGGATGACTGTGTTGACACGCCTTGCAGCAAGACTAACCATGCCTCGCTGACGAAATATATTTGTTCGGAAACGATGTTCACCATCGATTTCATGAGCAAAGTCCAGTGTCCCGTGTTCCAGAAAAGTCTCTTTCTGTGCAGGGCTGAGTATCCCGAAAACTAATTCTTCGATCCTTTGTGCCGTCATTACTTCGCCGGTAGTCTTTTTCAGCTCACCGAAAAGACGCAGTTTTGGGGGCTGCCCCACCTTTAAATGCATGTCGCTTGCCCGCGTTTTTATGGCAGCCTTGAAAAACCTGTTCAATTCAGGCTCATGCTCAGCACTTATTTGGCTTTCAATAGGTAGTTTCATGGGCATAATTACCCTTAACTCCAGAGCTTATAAGCTAATTGTAACTGCCACTACCGACTCAATTGACGGCTGAAGTCTGGCAGAAAACCTCTTACCGTAAGATTTGTAAAGACAAACCCTTATACGACTATATTATAAAATTTTAAGCCCTTTGTCAAGCTTGATGCTTGAACAATATTGATTTTCATTACAAATTACAGGCAGGATAGACCCTCTCCTGGCAAATGCCTGCTTTACGGGCTTTTCCAGCTTCAATCTGCAAATGGCGGCACTTGGAGAAAAACTGCAATTCTTTTCAAATAAATATTTGACAAGCCGATTATATCGTGTTAGAGAATTGGGGACATTACAAGGAAGTAATCTAAATACAGGGGTGGCCTTATGGAATTGGAGAAAAGAGAGATTTCAGGCAGGGAAAAAGATGAAGCGTCAATAAAGCTTTTAAGAAAACTTCGGGAGCAGTTGTACTCTTCCGATGCATCGAACAGACGGCGAGCCGCTTATAAATTGTCCTGGATGCAGGAGGATGGTTTAGAAATATTAAAAGATACCTTGTTTGGAAGTTGTCCCGTACCTTCGAGAAACGCGGCAGCCTATGGCCTGAGAAAAATGCGCGGCAGGATGAAAAAAGTTGCCCTAGAAATATTGGAACAGGGCCTGAAACATCGCGATAATGCTACCAGAGGGATATGCAGAAATGCTCTGCAGATGTTGGGACAGAAAGTACCAAAAATGGCTGCTCCCAAAAAACCACCGGTATCGCACTTGGCAATTAGGGAAATTCCGAAAAAAAGAGGCTCGGGCAGAAGGGTAATTAATCGGCGAACACACAGATAACAGCTTGCAGTAAAGTCAGAAACTCGTCTTGAAACAAACAGTGCCCGCGATAACAAAGCACCCTCTGTACTCACGTTGCCAATAGCAGTGTCAAAGTCATATAGATTGCTACACTTATCGAGTCGTTTGCGGTTGTAACTAATGGCCCTGAGCTTATCGCCGGGTCTATATGGATTCGGCGGAATAAAAACGGCAGAAACAAACCAAGTGTTGTCGCTACCATGATTGCCGAGAACATAGCCGTCCCGAATGCGAAAATAAGCTGTACAGATTTTATTGTACTTTCCAGGTCTTTCAGGTTAAGCAGGATTGCGCAAGCAACACCCCCTATAATTCCGCAGCTCAAAGCCACAAGAACAGCGATGCGCACTTCACGTGCGAATACCTGTCTCAATCTCAACGCCGCAAGGTGTCCGGTTGCTAATCCGGAAACCACAATCGCCGAGGTTTGCAGACCGGCGTTCCCGCTGATAGCCGCAATCATCGGAACAAAAGCAACTGCTGCTGCGTAAAGAACCGATAAACCTTCCATATTATTAAATTTATCGTAGAAAAACATCAGGACAAGAGTTGTTACTCCCGTGCCGATTAAACAAGGTAAAAGCCACGTCATCCGGATACGTGCCGCGTTAACAACTGAAAAAGTGTCCAGCTCATCCGCGTCCGTACCTGCCATTGTGTATAAGTCCTCTGCAGCTTCTTCCTCTGCGACCTCGATAATACGGTCGGCTGTGATTCGACCAGCCAGCTTTTTATATTTGTCCAGAACAGGTGCTACGATTAAATCATTCTTGCTGAATATGTTCCGAACTTCTTCCTGGTCCATATCGACGGTAACGTAAATCGTATCAGGATCAACTAAATCACCTATCTTCATTCCTTCCGACCTGGTCAGCAGAAATCTCAGCCGAACGTCACCTACAAATCTGCCGTTTTTATTTACGACGTATACTGAAAAGAAATCTTCGTCAATCTCAGCAGAACGAATCTTATTGATGGCCTGAGCGACTGTTGCATCCTCGGACACACTTATTAAAACCGGATCCATAATGCCACCAGCTGAATCCTCTGAGTAGCTCATCAGCTCTTTAATCTCAGCCGATTCCGCCGGAGGTATGCTTTCCAGCAGTGCAGCCCTTTCTTCTTCGGGAAGTTCCGAAAGAATGTCCGCCGCATCGTCAGGATCAAGTTCACTAAGAATGCTGCTAAGTTCCTCATCTTTGAGGAGCTCGAAAAGCTCAGATCTGGTCGCCTCATCGACTTTTTCCAGAACCTCTGCCGAAGTCGGCTTGTCCATAGAATCGAAGATGGTACGTCTTTGCTCATTATCCACAAGTTCCACGACTTCTGCAATATCACTGCTTCTCTGATTGTTGAGCAGTTCCCTAAGCGCCGATTTATCTTCGAATTCAAGGAAGGGTTCGATTTGATGCACTAATTGTTTTTGTTCATCTGCCATTAAATCTCTTTAGTTGTTCCTGTTTCGTTCAAAATACGGCTCACTAATTCACCCTCCTGTAGCATAAAATAATGCAATTTCTTTTACTAAGCAACAATATTACTTAAACAAATCGGTTTTATTAAGCTTTGCGTTATCAGGAACATCAGGACGAAAAGGCGGGACCTTTGATGTTGGATATTTTTGGAATGATTAATCGGGTTGTTGTTACTTCGTCGAAGGCATATGCTATTCGTTGTTATCGAGGATTGTCATAAACGCTTCCTGGGGTATCTGAACATTACCAACGCTTTTCATCCGTCTTTTTCCTTCTTTTTGTTTTTTAAGCAGCTTCATCTTTCGCGTTACATCTCCACCATACAACTTTTGAGTGACATCTTTGCGAAAGCCTTTGATGGTTTCTCTTGCGATGATTTTGCCGCCGATAGCAACCTGCAAAGGTATTTCAAACTGATGCCGTGGTATAGCTCTTCGCAGCTTTATTATCAGCTTGCGGCCGCGTGCCTCTGCTTTACTGCGATGGACAATCAAACTCAGGGCATCTACGGCAACCTTGTTTACAAGAATATCAATCTTAACGAGGTCGCTGGTCTGGAAACCTGTAAACTCGTAATCCATCGTTGCATAACCTCGGCTGATACCTTTGAGAAGATCATAAAAATCATATACGATTTCGGCAAGAGGGGCTTTATACTCAAGCATAACCCTGGTCGTGCTCAGATAATCTGTCTTTAAGAGCTTGCACCGCCTCGACTCCGCAAGTTTCATAATTGCCCCGATTGTATCTGTCGCGGTTATAATCTCAAGACGAACAAAAGGCTCGCGAAGTTCTTCGATGTGGCTCGGATCAGGCAGTTGGCCGGGTGATTCTATCCTCTTAATGGCACCGTCCTTTGTCAGTATCTCGTAACTGACCGTCGGAGCGGTTTGAATAACCTCGATATCATTCTCACGCTCCAGCCGTTCCTGTACTATATCCATATGCAGCAGACCAAGGAAGCCGCACCGGAAACCAAAGCCAAGTGCCGGTGAATTCTGCGGGCTGAATGAGAAGCTGGCGTCATTAAGAGTAAGCTTATCAAAAGCGTCCCTCAGCCTTGAATAATCCGTGTTATTACCCGGATAAAAATCTGAAAATACCATTTGCATCGGTGCTATATAACCGGGTAAAGGTTTTGATGCCGGTTCGGTATAATCTGTAATTGTGTCTCCCATTGTCACATCAGCCAGCTCGCGAATATTTGCGATAAGATAACCGACCTCTCCCGTGCCGAGCCTGTCAACCGCAATCATCTCAGGTTTGAATTTACCAAGTTCTGTAATAATATAAGTTCTGTCGCTGCGCATAAAGCTGACCTTTTGCTTTATATTCAGGCAGCCGGCAAAAACTCTGACATAACATATCACGCCCTTGTACTGGTCGCAGTGACTGTCAAAAATTAATGCCGCGGTCGGCTTATCGCTTTTGTCCTCCGGCGCAGGAAGAAATGTAACGATTGCTTCGAGAAGCTCATCAACTCCCAGTCCGCTCTTTGCGCTAATCTTAAAACACTCATTGGCATTGATGCCGAAAACATGTTCGATCTCTTCAGCAACCCGGGCGGGGTCTGCTGCGGGCAGGTCAACCTTGTTGATTACGCTTAAAAGCTCAACATTGTTTTCAACCGCCAGATAAGCGTTAGCCACGGTCTGCGCCTCAACACCCTGACTGGCATCGACCACGAGTAAAGCGCCCTCGCAAGCGGCCAGTGCCCGTGAAACCTCATAATGAAAATCAACATGACCCGGAGTGTCGATCAGGTTCAGTATATATGTTTTGCCCTGATGTTGGTAATTCATCGTTACCGCTGAGGCCTTGATGGTTATTCCACGTTCGCGTTCGAGGTCCATATTGTCAAGAAGCTGATCGAGCTTTTGACGAGCGGTAATCGTACCGGTAAGCTCAAGCATACGATCCGCCAGAGTGCTCTTGCCGTGATCAATATGCGCTATAATCGAAAAATTTCGTATATGTTCCGTACTACTCATTTCGTATGTCTTCAAATGTTATCGGAACCTGAATTTATATAAAACAATACCTTGCCCTGGCTGATATAATATTAAGAGATTGCACGACTATGCCGCCGCCTGTCTGTTTCTTTTAACAGCCTTTTGCGGATTCGAATCGAAGATGGACAAATCTCGACAAGCTCATCTTCCTGAAGATATTCCATCACGGCCTCAAGGCTCATCTTTCTTGCGGGTCTTACCCTGGCGGCATCGTCTTTGCCCGACGCTCGAACATTGGTAAGCTGCTTGCTTCTTACGACGTTAACAGGGATGTCCTTCTCCTTGCAGTGTTCCCCGACTACTTGTCCTTCATATACTTTTTCTCCGGGTTCAACAAAAAATATACCCCGGTCGTATAAGGCGTCAAGCGCATAAGCAGTAACTTGTCCTGTTGTGGTTGCAATCATAACCCCGGCCTTTCGTTGAGGTATTGCCCCCCTCATCAGTTCGTATCTTTCAAATGTATGATGCATGACCGCTCTGCCCTGTGTCGCATTCATCATCCTGGCGTTAAGACCGAACAGTCCCCGCGACGGTATCAAAAATTCCATGTGAATAAAATCGCTTGCGCCGCTTTTGGAATCTATTTTAATTATTTCGCTTCGTCTGTCACCCAGAAGACTCATCACGGAATTCTGGCAATCCAACGGACAGTCCACAGCAAGTAATTCTATAGGCTCATGACGCTTCTCATCGATTATTCTCAGAATTACATTCGGCTTACCCACACAAACCTCATACCCTTCACGCCGCATATTTTCCAGCAAAATCCCAAGATGCATCAGCCCTCTGCCCGAAACATCGAATTCTTCCGGACTCTGCCCGGCTTCCACCCTTAAAGCAACGTTCTGCTGAAGCTCCTTTTCAAGTCTTTCACCAATCTGCCTGCTCGTTACATATTTGCCGTCTCTGCCCGCAAATGGCCCGTCGTTAACCCTGAATGTCATAGACATCGTCGGCTCATCAACCGGGATAACCGCAAGCCTCGAAGGTTTATCCGCACAGGCAATCGTGTCACCAATCTCAATAGGATTAAGCCCTGATATAGCACATATATCACCGGCCTGAACTTGTGAAACCTGCTTTCGGCCAAGCCCGTGAAACTGGTGAATCTGCATGACTTTTTGCAGTGTATGCAGGCCTTCTGAGTCGATGACAGTAACTTTCTGGCCTTCACTTAGCTGGCCTGCAAAAATCCTGCCTATTGCTATACGTCCGACATAATCCGAATATTCCTGATTGGTCACCAGTATTTGCAGGGGAGCATCATGGATAACTTCCGGCGGGGGAACATTCTTTATTATGGCCTCGAATATCACCTGCATATTGTCGGTCTTCTTATCAATGTCCGTCGTCGCCCACCCGTCTCTTGCCGATGCATATATCAATGGAAAATCAAGAGCTTTATCATCGGCTCCAAGCTGAACAAGCAAATCGAATACTTCATTCACAACATCATCAGGCCTGCTGTTCGCCCGGTCAACCTTGTTGATAACAATTATGGGCCGAAGCTTATGTTCAAGCGCCTTGCTCAGCACAAATCTTGTCTGGGGCATAGGACCTTCGAAGGCGTCAACCAAAAGCAGCACGCCGTCTGCCATTTTCAAAACACGTTCAACTTCTCCGCCAAAATCGGCATGTCCAGGCGTGTCGATTATATTAATTTTATATTCGATATCTTCACGGTCCGTATAATTAATCGAGCAGTTTTTACTTAAAATTGTTATGCCCCGCTCCTTTTCCAACGGGTTCGAGTCCATAATCAAGCCATACTCACCGCCGGCCAGTTTATCAAGGTCCTCCTGCCGAAACATACCCGACTGGTATAGAAGCTGGTCAACAAGCGTCGTCTTGCCATGGTCAACATGGGCAATTATCGCTACATTACGAATATAGTCTGAATACATAAAAAACTCTCAAAAGGGAATAGTAGGGATTACTGAACTATCCAGTACTTGGTTTAATCATTGCTGCAAAAAAACCATTCTACATTATTCTTTCTCGATGTCAATGCAAATCCGTTGCTTATTTAATAAATGCAAAAGGGGCCTATACCGAGTAGGTATAGGCCCCGAATTGACGCGAATTTGTGAAATCAATCACATAATCAATTTCACGCTGAATCCCTGTTTAAGGTGCAGGCCGATACAATCTGATATCATCGAAGTACATCGTACCTGTACCACCGGTGACCGAGCTAAGGCCAAGAGTAATCGAATTTACATTGGAAAGATTCACACCCTG
>CAZIAN010000121.1:0-2556 GCA_964537355.1 uncultured Pirellulales bacterium
TTTTCTGTAATGTCCGAGATCTGGATTTCTCCGACATCACTTGAAAGCTGCAAAGCGGTCTGCTTCGGGATGGTTAGGTTGAAGTTAATACTTATCGAGCGGCGTCTTTTGTTACGAGGTTTTGTGATTTTGACCGTTAATATATTTCCATCCTGCTCAAGCTCTATTTTTATCTGCTCGGCCAGATCTTTTGCTTCTTCTTCTGTCGGTGCCTTTACAGTAATTGTCGCAGTAACATCGCAATTGGTAACATCCTTACCTTCAATAGTGATCGAACCAACATCGTTTACGAGAACCAGGGTCGAACCGGGCCCAAGAGGGGCATCAAGCTTGTTTGTTTTCTTATACTCAACTCGAGGCCACCAACTGTCTATGTTAATACAACTACCAGTAGAAATCGTCAGCACACCAAGAAGGCAAACCAGTAATGTTTTCTTTATAAAATAACCGTTTCTCATTTTGTTGTCCTTTCAATTTATATCCGCTGATTCGGCCATCTGATTTTTATTGAGCCGCTGCTGGTTTTCAGATACAGCTTTCCATTACCCTGGCCTATTGTCCCTGCGAGCTTCTTCTTGCTTATTTCTCCGCTTATAGTTATTGGCAGGTCCGTACTTATCGAGCCGTAACTGGTTGCCATATCCACACTGCCGGCGAAATCAGGCGGTGCTTCAAAATCGACGCTTCCATATGAGGTAACCACATTTGCTCTGATTTCAGGTGAGGTAGAGTCCGAACAAGCGATATTAATATTACCACTGCCGCTCTTGGCGGTAAGGTCAGCGGTTGTGAGCTGCCGGCAGGTGATGCGTCCGTAGGATGTGGATATATCGGCTGAGTCCGCAGATGCTTGCGTGACCTCAATGCCGCCACTGCTTGAGTGCAGTTTTAGGAATTTGCCCGTAAGCTCTTCGGCCCTGATGGAACCATAAGATGTGTGCAAATCGAAATCGCCGCAGGAAGCCTTCATGAGCTTAATTTTACCACTGCTGGTTCGAAGTTTGAGATCGCCTCCTGAAATATCCTCGCAGGTTATAGAGCCGTAGGATGTATCCATATCAGCGTAACCTCGAATATTCTCCGCAGTAATTGCACCACTACTTGATTTTACTTTGATATTGTCACCAGTGATGTTCCTGCAAATAACGGAGCCATAGGATGTGTCCAGTTGTGCCGAGCCCTGAATATCCTCTGCAGAAATCGAGCCGCTGCTGGTTTTGCCCTTTATGTTTCCGTTGATACCGCTGAGTTTAATCGCACCGTATGAGCTGACACATTCGATGTTGGTTTGCTTCGGAACGGTTATATCGTAGTTAATGGATATCGAGCGTTTTCGTTGCTTAAGAGGCTTTTTAGCTTTGACTGTTAACGTATTTCCAACCTGCTCAAGTATTATTTCCACCTGCTCGGCCGTTTCCTTGGCCTCCTCTTCGGTGGGCGCCTGAACACGGATTTCAGCAACCACACTGCAACCTGTAACATCGGCGCCGGTTACCGTAATCGAGCCGGAGCTTGTTTGTGCAACAACAGTTGATCCGGAAGCAAGAGGTGCCTGTTTCTGAACCGTTCTTTCATACTTTGCTCTGCCCCAATTACCGAATTGAAAATCACAGCCGGTAACAATCAACAGCAGGCAAAAGCCAAGGGCCGGAATTGAGTAATATTTGTTCTTCATTTCTTGTTCTCCCGATTTATGTTTTTACTTGTCTATTTTATTCTTATCGAACCGTTGTGGGTTTCAAGGTACAGCTTGCCCTGGCCTGTGCCGATTGTCCCCGTGAGCTTCTTCTTGCTTACCTTGCCTTTGACCGTTATAGGCAGTTCAGTATTTATGGAACCATTGTTGGTTGAAGCCTCAACTTCTCCGGAAAAATTCTTTGGCGTCGTGAGTTCCACTCCTCCGTTGTGTGTGATTAGTGAAATATCGCAGACTGATGGGGCGGCCTGAGAGTAATAAACCTTTATGCTGCCGTTATGCGTTTTCAGTTTTGTATCACCTGAAATTTCTTTGCAAATTACTGAGCCGTTATGCGTATAAAGCTTGGCGGTGCCGGAAACCTGCTCGGCGGTAATCTTTCCATTGTGTGTGGTACCATTCAGGCGGCCGGTGATATTTTTAATTACTAAAGATCCATTATGAGTTGCAAGCCCCAGGTCGGCCTTATCAGGGATTGTTACATCGAGACTGACAGAAACAGACTGGGTGAACCTGAAGGTGGGCTTGTCAATCCTGGCGGTCAGCTTATCCCCTGAAGGTATGAGTTTTATCGTTGTTTGCTCAGCAATTTTTTTTGCACCTTCTTCGGTCATCGCCCGGCCGATAATGGTCGCTGTAAGATTGCAGTCGGCAATATCAGCACCGGCAATTGTGATTGAGCCATTGTGGGTCTGTGCTGTGAAGTTCGATCCGGGCGAAAAAGGCGATGATAGCTGGACTGTACGTTCATACTTTGCCCCCCCAATATTGATGCAGGAGCCGATTCCGACTGACAGCAGGCACAGTAGAGAAACTAACAATACCATTTTGAGTAAAACACGCACCATTGTTCTGACCTT
>CAZIAN010000121.1:2656-11461 GCA_964537355.1 uncultured Pirellulales bacterium
CGAACCGTTATGCGTCCAGGCCGGTTTGAGATATTTGTTTGTTTCCATTTTAGTTGTCCTTGATTGTCGTATTCTTTCCTTCGTTTTTATCTTTCGTAAATTAGTCGCTGATTTTATCCATCAGGTTTCAGAAAAACCGAAAGCTTATACAAAATAGTTATTTCAGCCCAATACTGAACCTTCCGGCGGAGCCATATTGGCCCCACTGAGCACTGACACAGCCGCTGGAACCGTCTCGTATGTCTATAAATCTCTCCGTGTAACCTCGACCTAAGAATTTTGCCGGTTCTTTGATTTTCACAGCTAATTGATAAGGTATCTGAGGGGTGGATGCCATAAATGAAACTTTCTCGTTGATACTATCAAAATAAAACCGGCTTATTTTTCGAGTTCCTGAGACATCGTTGACGACCATCTGTACAATAAGATTGCTTTGGCCGTCAATCCACCATTGCCTCGATGGTAAAGAGGATCTTCCGGCAGTTGATACATCTGCAAAAGAATTGATAACATAGCATTTTTGGCCGTCAACTTCTCCTGTGCCACCATATACGAGCTTGAGGTCTTGGATCACCGAACGCATAGCCGTTGTTTCCGAATAAAACGGATCGGCGATTGCAACTTTCTGGTCCGTAATTTCCTCGAAACGAGAAAAGATCAGTTTTTCTTCGCTTTTTGTTTTCTGATAAAAGCCGCATATATGATTCATCACTCCTTCGGCGAATACGAAAAACGGTGTCCCTAACTGGTCACTGACATCGGCGATGTATTGCTCTTTATCCATCAGTCTGAACGTAGTCTGATAGGCTCGCAAACCTTTAAACCAGTCTTGTTCCGGATTGTACAATTCGACGGTTTTAAGCGTTTCCTTCATAGACTTGATGCTGCAACGAGTCTTGTTGAACTTTTCAATCACGTTTTGCAGTTTAGCGGATTCTTGAGTGTCACTGTTTCGAGCTTGAAGTTCACTTTTCCGGCTGGAATTTGGCTCGGCTTTTGTCGTGAAGGTCCACCGGTAAGCTGATGCTGAGACTTCTTTCGCTGATTGAAAACCGTACTGTTTACCATTTTTATTAGGTGGATTAATGACGATACGTTGCTTGCAGCCGGGCTGCAACTTTACCGGGATTACGAATTCATTTGTTTCCTCGTTATACTGAACGGCCCGACATTCACTAATCCCTCCTTCTTCCCATTCCATCTGCAGAATTGATGGCCGCATCGGACTGTCAAATCGTATTCGCAATTCTTTGGTCGAATTAACATTTACAGCTCCATTGCTCGGATCCAATGATACGACTCTGGGCTGATAAACACTTTTAATCTTCTCGTTTTCCCTGAAGGATTGAATTGTCGGACCGGCAATTCTTTCGACAGGTAAAGGCAATTTTCGAAGCCGTTCCAGTGCCATAGACATCAACTCATCTCTATTGCCTGTAAACGAATTTCCGTTCCCTTCAAAAAGCACATCCGGCTGGACACCTCTTTCATCAAATAGCTGACCATCTGGTAGATAAGCAATCCATTGCGGAATTCTTGCTGTTATCTCCGCCGGAAGGTTAAATTCTATTGGAAATCCGGTCGAGCCGCGAGTATGATCTCCCATAGTTGTAACCTGTGGACAAACAGACATCTGTGCGCAGAAAGACTCATTGGCGCTGAGACATTTCTGACCCATCAGCATAATTACAGGGCGGTCGTATCGCCATGGCCCCCGAGGATTTACCTGTTGTGGGATTTTTTCAGTCAGGTCTGTACGGGCCGGACCGTTGCGATGGCGATAGTAAAGGTAAGTGCGTGTTTTATCCACAAAGCGCCCGGCAATCATCGCCGCCAGAAGTGAGTCCCCACCACTGTTCATACGTACATCAACTATCAAGCCCCGTGTGTCCCGCATCTCTTCCAGTACATCGTCAAACTCATCGGGTGTTTCCGCTCCATACCAGGCGGTAATTATTATCCAGCCAATTCCATCCTTCGTCTTCGCCCACATTACGCGGTTACCTGCCTTTTGAATTGGGCCGACAAGCGACTGATAAATGTCCACCTTCTTGTTCCAATTGTCAGTGTAGTCTCGCCTATAAACAGGTACATTCCTTCCGCGAACTTTCAAACCAATGTGAAGGTCTCGCAGGTGGTTCAACATATCCGCCATAATGATGGCCAGCTCTGTATCCGATTTTGCGTTAATTGCTTCAGGCCTATATTGTCGGCGAAGCTTATCCCAGTCAACCTCGGGACGAATTATAAACATCGGGTACTCGCGGTTTACCGTTTCCCACAGCTTATCGAAGGCTTGAGCGGCAACTCCCGGGATTATTGGTTCCATTCCGGTTTTGCTCATCCAGGAGACGGTTTTCATCGCTTCAGGACCAATCCTGAACAAAGCCAAAACCGCGGCGCTGCGAACCTTCGGTTCTTTATCGCCTGTCGCCTTAGCCAGATAAGGAGCAGCATCTTTCGCCGCAGAACGCATTTTCCCCAGGTCTTCGGCCGCATTAATTCGAACAGCCGGATCCTGATGGCTCAACGATTTGATTAAAGCATCCAACTTCCTGCTTCCGGTTGCTGCATTTACATTATCCTGTGTACCAAAAACACCACAAAAAATGCTTATTAACAGTACTGAAACTAAAATTACTTTATTTTTCATAATACACCTCTTCTATTCACTTAGTTTTTTTTGCAAATAAGTTACAGGTTTTATATAAAAGGTTTCACAAATACCTGTTTTTCACTTTTTTTTGGGGTTATTATCAGTTTTTATGAATTAGTCGCTGTTTTTCCGTAAGAGGTTTTAAAAAATCTGAAACTTAAGAAGCCCCGGCCGCGACTAATATAGAAAGGGAAATATTTGGTCTCGAACGTATTGGGCCAGCAAAAGAAGGACAATTGGTTACGGCTGCTTCGCAGCGGTGACCACGGGGCATTTGCCCGGTTCATTGATAAGTACAAAGAAACGGTTTTTCTGTGCTGCCGAAGATTAGGGCTTAGAGAAGATGAGGCCGAGGATGTGGCAAGCGAGACATTCATGGCGGCGTATAAGGGATTGCAGCGCTATCGGGGTCAGGCCGAATTGAGCACGTGGCTGTGGTCTATAGCGTACCGACGGGCGGTGAGTTATCTGCGAAAGAATCGAAAGCACTTGCAGTTTGAAGCCGAACCGGATGAGCTCCTACAGGCCGGCAGCAGTCAGGAGCAAGGACCGGCAGCGGCTATACAGGACGAAGAGACAGAACAAATCGTTTGGAAGGCGGTCGAAAGGCTGCCGAAACTCTGGGCTGTAGCAATTATTTTGTATTATCGGGAAGAAAAGAGTATCCTTGAAATTGCACAGATAATGCAGACAAAGGAAAATACTATTAAGACGTATTTGTTCAGGGCACGCCAGAAATTGAAAAAGGCCTTAGCTCCGGCGTTTGGAGAAGATGCTGATGTTGGCGGATAGATTAAATAAAGATGATAAATTCGATGAAATGTTAGGGCGAACTTTGCGTTCGTCTTCGCAGGCGGTACCGGCCGATTTTACACAGAGAATGCTCAGCCAGATAAGGCAGGCCGAAGAGCAGGAGATTTTGGCTCGTGTGGTTCTGCAGGAAAGACTCGCCCTGGCGGCATGTTTTGCAGTAGGTGCAGCCGCAATTATTGCGATGGCAGTCTTTCCGGACACTATTACAGCGGTTTTTAATAGAATTGTCGGAAGTTTTACAGCTCAAAGCAGTACATTAGTTAATAGAATTCCTCAGAGTATCAAAACGGTACGGGATCAGTGGCAGCTCTATACTGTCCTTGCAGGCATGGTGGGATTCGCTGTCTATAGTCTTCTCGATTTGCTGGTGGGCGGCAGATTAAAGACCACGTAAAGCACCTTCACCCAGAATAGCCACCTTCAGGCCGGGCATTATAGTATTTTTCAAATACCAGAGTTTGGCGCTGGCCCAGATAAGATTTCTTCGTTTATCCACTCAATTCATAGCTACTCACCGCTTCAAGCCGGACGTCATTTTTTTAGGCGAAATACGCATAATTACGCCGGTTTTTCGAGAAATCATCAGGTTTTACTTGACCTTGAGATAGTAATTTTGGTATATATAGAGTAGGTACAAGCTGTGGAGTATGGCTTGTAGATGAAGGAAGCGTTGATAGTTTTTTAAGGTGAGGCGTGGTGTGATATCACATTCGAAGTAAGAACCTCCTGCTGATTTACGATGAGGTCTTTACATTTCAATTAGATGCTTATTGTATTCGCTTTTAGGAGAAGGAATTAGTACAAAATCATTATATTGTCTTCGGCACATAATATGCATAATAATTATTATAGGACGTTTGTATTCAAGCGTTTGAGACAGAATAAAAAAAAAGGAACACTATCGTTGCTTGTTGAACATAATCATGTAAGTTCGAGATTTTAATGTTTTTCAAAAGCAAAGTATTCATTTTTTTGGAGAAGTATTATGTTTAGAAAATTGGTTTATTTAGTTTCATTTGTTCTGGTGCTGAACCTGGTCGGCAGCGCTTCGGCAGCGCTTCCGGCAGGATGGCTAAACCAGGACATCGGAACTACCGGCGGTAGTGCAGATGCCACCGGTGGTACTTTCACAGTCAGTGGCGATGGAGCCGATATCTGGGACAATGCAGACCATTTCCACTTCGTGTATCAGTTTCTGGAAGGAGACGGCGAGATGACCGCTCGCGTAACCGATGTAGGTACGGGCTCGAATAACTGGGCTAAGGCCGGCGTCATGATTCGCGAGACTCTCGACCCGGGCTCCACCCACGCTATTCAGATTATTACTCCGGGTGAAGGCTCCGGGGTAGGCTTCCAGTGGCGTCCGACCACAGACGCTGCCTCAGCCTGGACGGGCAGTACAGAGCCCGTTGTAACGCCGCCTTATTGGGTCAGGGTAAGGCGCACCGGCAACCTGCTTGAGGGATTCCATTCGCCAGATGGTATTACATGGGAAAAAGAGGGCGATATAACAATCTCAATGGTCCCTAATATTTATATCGGCCTGTGCCGAACATCGCACGCAGCCGGAGAAGTGCGTTCCGCCACGTTCGACAACGTAAGTTTTGTCGGCAATATCAGCGGCCCTGTAAAGGCTTATAATCCAACTCCCACCGATGGTACTCTCCTTGCGGACACATGGGTAAGTATGAACTGGACTACGGGATACACCGCGGCCACGCATGATGTATATTTCAGCGACAACCTTGCTAATGTAGAGGCCGGCGCCGAAGGCGCATTCCAGGGCAACCAGACCACGGCGTCCTTTATTGTCGGCTTTCCGGGATTTCCTTATCCGGACGGCCTCGCTACAGGCACAACATACTACTGGCGAGTTGATGAAGTTGAAGCAGACGGAACCACAAAACACCAGGGCCCTGTCTGGAGCTTTACGGTTCCGCCCAGGAAAGCCAATAATCCAATCCCGCCTGACGGTGCCGCTTTTATTGACCCGGGAACAGACCTGAGTTTTGAACCGGGCTTTAGCGCTAAACTACACACCGTATATTTTGGTGACAATTTTGACGACGTTAACAATGCCGCCGGCGGAGCACCACAGGGAGATACAACCTTTGACCCCGGCCCGCTTGAATTAGAGAAGACCTATTACTGGCGAGTCGATGAGTTCGATCCTCCTACCACACACAAGGGCGACGTCTGGAGCTTTACTACTACTGTCCCCGGTCTGGGTACAATAGTGCAGAACCTCTGGAACAACTTGGACGGTACTGATTTGAACACACTTAAGGACAGTTTTAAATTCCCCAATTCTCCTGATGACACGATCGTGTTAAATGAATTCGGTACGGCAATCGACTCTGCTGACAACTACGGAGGCAGAATTAGTGGTTGGCTCTACGCTCCTGCCACTGGTGACTATACGTTCTGGCTCTGCACCGACGACCAGGGCGAACTTTGGCTGAGCACCGATGACGACCCCGAGAACAAAGTGCTGATAGCTAATGAAATTAGTTGGTTACCCGCAAACACATGGGGAACCGATACGCAGCAGTCTGACCCAATCCCGCTGCAGGCGGGAAACAGATATTATGTTGAGGCGCTCTGGAAGGAGGGCGGCGGCGGTGACCACTGTCAGGTGGCCTGGCGGGGACCCGGCATCTCTGCAATCACGATTATTCCGGGAACCAACCTGTCCCCATACGAACCCGTTCAGGCCTTCGGTCCGAATCCGGGTAATGGCGACTCAGATATTAAGCAGACAACTGCTCTTAACTTCAAACCTGGAATTAAGGCGGTTTCGCACGAGATTTATTTCGGCAATGATGAAGATGCTGTGAAAAATGCCACTTCAAGCTCACCGGAATTTAAAGGCACCAGAAATCTTGGCGACGAAAGCTTCGAGCCAGGAAAACTCGAATGGGATACCACCTATTACTGGCGTGTCGATGAAGTCAATAACACCAATCCCGCCAGTCCGTGGATGGGCAAAGTCTGGAGCTTCACGACAGCTAACTTCCTGATTGTGGATGATATGGAGGCTTACAATGACCTCAATGAAGGTGAACCCGGGAGCAACAGGATATATCTTGCCTGGGCAGACGGATTTGACAATCCGGCGGTAAATGGTTCTATCGTTGGTTATGCCAGTCCCCCATTTGCCGAGAAAACTATCGTTCACGGCGGAAACCAGTCAATGCCTTTTGAATACAATAACAGCGTTGGAAAATCTGAGGCTACTTTGACATTGACGGACGTACGCGACTGGACAGAAAAAGGCGTCGATACCTTGACAATCTGGTACAGGGGTAATCCCGGAGGTTTCGTAGAAAATCCGGACGGTACAATCACTATGAGCGCAGCCGGCACGGATATCTGGGGTACGGCCGATGAATTCCGCTTTGCTTATAAGCAGTTGTCAGGAGACGGCGAGATAACCGCTCGTGTAACCGATGTCGGAACCGGCTCGAATAACTGGGCGAAAGCCGGCGTTATGATTCGCGAGACGCTCGACCCGGGCTCCACACACGCTCAGGAGATTATTACTCCCGGTGATGGTTCCGGGGTAGGCTTCCAGTGGCGTCCAACCACGGGTGCTGCATCGGCCTGGACGGACAGCACAGAACCCATTGTGACACCGCCTTATTGGGTTCGGGTAAAGCGCACCGGCAACCTGTTTGAGGGCTTCCACTCTCCCGATGGTATTACCTGGGAAAAAGAGGGCGAGATAACAATCTCAATGGTTCCGAACGTTTATATCGGCCTGTGCCGAACATCGCACGCACCCGGCGAAGTGCGTTCCGCCACGTTCGATAATGTCTCGACAACCGGCTCTGTGAGTCCGTTGACATGGACCCATGAGGCCATCGGTGTAACTATGGCCGCTAACGACCCTGATGCTATGTATGTTGCACTAAACAGCGGCAAAAAGGTCTACAATGATAATCCTAATGCGGCTGTGACAACAGACTGGACCCAATGGACTATCGACTTACAGGCATTCGGCGTGAACCTTACTAATGTCAATACGATCACTCTTGGTCTTGATAACAGTAACAATCCGGCGGCCGGCGGCTCAGGTTTGATATATTTCGATGATATCAGACTTTTTCCTTCGGCACCATAAGCCGAGATTTGACTCGTAAGTAAACTGCGTGTTTGTTTACCGTAGCGTTAATTCGGGGCCTATATCTATATGGTATAGGCCCCTTTTTTATCGGTTTTTTAACACTCTGAAGACCGTGGCATTTCAAGTCATCAGCTCACTCGGCAAAGGGGAAAAAGGAATATTTTAACGTAGTAAACCCACAGGCATATTCGACCGATATTTCAAAGAGTTAATCCGGGGCAGGGATGCGAGGGTCCCATAAAAAGGAGGTAAGGTCGAGGTCCAATTTGCCCTTATGGCCGGAGCTGAAAGGCTTTCAGGCCGGGCGGGAGAGTGAGCCATAGTATTTGACGCCACCATAAAAGAATATCTAAAAGAAATCGACGAATCACCGCTTTTGAACGCGGAACAGGAACGCTCATTAGGCAAACTCGTTGCCGAAGAAAACGACCAGCAGGCCAGGGAGCAGCTTGTACGCAGTAATCTCAGGCTGGTCGTTAACATCGCGAAGAAGTTCGGACGCCGGGGAATGAGTCTTGGCGATTTAATCGAGGAAGGTAATCTCGGCCTTATAAAAGCCGTTGATTATTTTGACTACAAACGCGGTGTGAGATTCAGCACTTATGGCGCATGGTGGATTAAACAAAGTATCAAACGTGCGCTGCTGGAAAACATTCAGCCGGTGCATATTCCAACCTATATGGTCGCATTGATAAATCAGTGGCGGCACATCTCGGCAGAGCTTGAGAGCAAACTCGGTAGAAAGCTCTCTGTTGAGGAGATGGCTGATATTATGAAATTGCCGCCGCGCAAGGCTAAAGTCATACATCGTATCGTTGAGGTGCTCGGCTCTGTAAGCGAATCTTCCAACAGTGACGTTTCGGAAGACGACCAAATGCTCGAAGCGATTCTCGAAGACCCGAATGCCTGCAATCCGGAAGATATATTAGCCGCGGTCGAAGAAAAGGCAAAGGCCTTGAGCTTGCTGAATAGAATCGACCCGAGAGAAGCGGATATCCTTCGCATGCATTACGGTATTGATGGAAGCAAGCCCATGTCACTTAAAGAAATCGGCAAAAAATTAGGCCTTACACGCGAGAGAATCCGCCAGATTCGACGTGATGCGCTTACTAAGCTTTATGAATATATGAATGAATAACTTTCGCCTAATAACATCTCAATAAAACTTGCAATTCTTCTGAAATCTATTAAAAATAGACCACAATAAACG
>CAZIAN010000122.1:0-11418 GCA_964537355.1 uncultured Pirellulales bacterium
AATCCACTATTCCGAGAGAAAGATGAAAATAAGAAAGAAAGTTCTTTTTTGGCTGACAGACCCGTTGGTTTCAGGAGCAGCATTGAAATCGGACTTTGCCCAAGCTATGTGATCCACTTACACCGAATATTCCGAAGGCTGATGCCGAACAACACGGCGCAGAATGCGATCAGAAGCCCGAAGTCCACCAGGAGCGACATGTGTGGAGGGCGGTGGACCGAGCCGTGCAACACATCGGCGCCGTAAGTCAGTGGCAGGATATACGACAGTGGTCGAAGCCAGATGGGAAGCTGCTCAATGGGAAAAAACAGACCACACAGAAAGATCATCGGGAAGCGGAAGAAGTTTGAGAACGTCTGGGCCTCGAAGACCTCGCTGACCGACACGGCGATGAACAAGCCCAGGAACGTCGAACTAACGGCGATGAGCACCACAGCCGGGATGAGCGTCAGCCAGTTGATCCCGGACAGGTCCGTCAGGAATGCCGCCATGATGACCGGCACAAAGGCGTTGGCAACGCCGAAGAGGATCGCGCCGGTGGTCTTGGCCAGCATCAGCAGCTCCAGCGGGATCGGGGCGAGTAACAGCCGCTCAAATGACCGGCCCTTCTTCTCGAACGTGACGGTGACGGCCAGCATGCTGGTCGTGCCGAACAGCACCGAAACGGCCATCACACCCGGCAGCAGCGACGGAATGCTGTCTAGGCCCGAACCGGACCGGATGAAAAACATCGCCGTCCACGCCAAGGGAAAGACAATGCCCCAACTAATGTTCGGCGGCTTGAGGTAGTAGGCCCTCATGTCCTTGGCCAGGATGTTCCAGAATGCAATCCACCCCTTCATACCCCGCCTCCCATCTTTGCCTTCTCTTTTTCTTGCTTCATCATGCCAGCCTCGATGCCGGTGACGCTGACGAAAACATCCTCTAAAGAGGGCCGCATCTTACGAGCCTCGGAAACCTCCGTGCCGCAATCCTCCAGGAGCCGAACTAAGGGACCAACCCGAATGGTCTCGGACGATTCGACTCGAATGACGCCAGCCGTGACCATCTGACATTGAAGGTTTGGGAACTCACTTGTGATCTTCTGGCACAGCCTTGTAGCGTCATTTGATACGGCGAACTGTACTGCGTAGCGTCCATCGGTTTGACGCATTAAGTCCTCAACCGTGTCGGTGCGTACAATGCGACCTTTGACAATGAAGGCGATACGTCGGCACAGGCGCTCGGCCTCTTCGATGTAATGCGTGGTCAAGAAAATCGTTGTTCCACCGGTGTTGAGGTCGGCGATCAGCTGTCGAATCTGTCTGGCGCTGGCCACGTCGATGCCCGTGGTCGGCTCATCGAGGAACAGGATGGGCGGCGTGTGGATGATCCCGGCGGCGATGGTGAGCTTGCGCTTCATGCCCTTGGAGTAGCCGCCGAACTTCCGACCTGCCGTGTCTGCCAGACCAAAAGTCTTTAGCAACTCACCCGCCCTGGCCTGGCGCGCAGCCTTACGCATCCCGTACAAGGATGCGCAGAAGCAGAGGTTCTCAAAACCTGTAAGCTCGGGATAAAGATTGCTTTCGTCAGGAATGACCCCGATCAAATGTTGGGCGGCTTTGGGATTGTCGCTACAGTTAATATCGTTGATGCGAATCATCCCTGTATCCGGTCGAACAAGCCCTGTCAATATGTTGATAGTAGTGGTCTTGCCTGCGCCATTGGGCCCGAGAAACCCGAAAATCTCGCCGCTGCGGACGCTAAATGAAATATCATTTACAGCGATAATCTTGTCAAAAGCTTTTGTTAATCCTCTGACTTCTATCATACTGGCGTCTTCTTTCATCAGTTTTCCTTGAATCATTTGGCCTTATGAGTGGGCAGTAATTTCGTATGTTCCCTGTTCAGACTTCCATTCGCGGCCGATCAGACCTTTGGTCTCCATTTCCTTCAATATTTCAGCGATGTCGTCAAAATCATAAGGCATAATATCCACCAATTCAGGCTGCATCGGACCGCCGTGCTGACGCAACATCGATAATAGTTCACGTTGCTCAGAGGAAAGTTCTTGGCCTTCCTTGCCGGTCAGGCCATCTGATGCCACCATTCTGCGATGAATAAACCAAATCAACAGGATGCCACCCACAATTAAAACCGCGATAAATAGGGCAACCATCCACGGCTCGTAGGGAAAAATGTGATGTGAATACCTCATAATTAATATCTTTTGTTAGATTCGGATTTTTCCAATCAGACGGTTACAACCTTGTCTGAATCCCGGATTACCTCGTAATGATCTTTTAACGTCGAAAGCGGGCAAACCTCGGAACCCTTGGAATTGCGTAGCTTCAGGCAGGCAAGGAATTGCCCTCCTGCATCCAAGACTTTTTGAGCCTGACTTTTTACATCAAAGTTCGAGTTTTGGATCTGGTCAATTTCGACACCTCTGCCAGAAAGAAAAATGCGCACCTGATCTCCCTGTTCAAGGCTTGTAAAGAGCAAGCCGTAACGCATTGAAACTGTTTCCGGGTCGGTTTGGGTAATAATCAGTCCGAGTTTCATATACTTTACTCTCCTTGTTTCTGGCTTTGATTTGCGGTACAGGAATGTTTTTTCACATCGCCGTGGCACTTGCGTACCTGCTCCGCTGAACACTCTTCTGGTTTACCCTTCAGGTTTTCTAGTTTTTGACAGCCTTTCTTGCTTTCATTGCAACAACACATGGCTTAGGTCCTTTCTTGTATGTGCTGGCTCCGGTCCCGGTGTCCAGCAATTGATCTATTGCCTCTCGCCACTTTGCTAGAGTTTGTTCATTGAGCCGATAGTGAACGTAAAAGCCGCGCTTCTCGTCAATCACCAACCCGGCATCACGGAGTATGCGCAAGTGCTGAGAGACGGCTCCTTGTGTAACGTCCAAACGAGCGGCCAGGGCATTCACACAGAGGGCCCGGCCTTTGAGAAGCTGAATAATCCTGACCCGCGTTCCGACCGACAGGACTTTCAGTAATCTGGCCAATTTGTCAGGCTCAATATCCATATTCGTATCCACTAATATACTAATGCACTAGGAGCTTATCGTCAATTAGAAACCCACGTTACTTTTAGGTGGGTACTCCAAAAAGAATCATATTTTTTTAATCCGTTAATAATCTTAAAATCTTCAACTTTTTGCAAAAAATCAACATTTATTCGGACTCGACATAGGCAAAATCAACATTCATGGAGTCATTTTGTTGACACGATGTCCCCTTGTCCTGGCGGTGTTTTTTTGCTCCTGAAACAGATGACATTTTGAAGAATTCCGATATTTTTTCGCAGCCCAATGTGAAGCTATCTATCACACACCAATACTTGAAACATCATTATATTTCTGATAGTATGATTTGTCGCTTTTGGGAGTACATGATGAGAGCAGCCACATGAAAGAGAGAATTGGCACACTTGCTAAATGTGTATTTGAGTAGTATGCTTTGAGAAAGAAATAAATTTTAATCGCTTGAGGTTACGAATATGCCAACAATACGCTTTATTAGAATCGTTGGTCTGATCTCAGGGGTACTAATGTTATACCCGACACGGATCCTTGCAACCGAGTCACCTGAAACCCTGCTTCATGTAAAGGCTTTCAAGCTAAAAGATAAAATCAAGGACTTGGAAGAGCAGAAACTGGATTTCCGATACGCCCCGAAGCGATGGCAGGCATGCATTGGCTTACCAGACGATCCTCACAAGAGTGTAGTGGCATCAGATGGCGGATTATATTACGATTATGGTGGAGGACGATTCTATGATTTCAATGTCAGAATTATGGCAGATTTAGAAACCAAAGGTGACGAAGGCAATATCAAGCAAAAGCTTCTACACCCCAGGATACCTATAGTGACTACGGAAAAGCTATACGGTGGGCTGACTCTTCGTCAGAGAGTCTGGGCAAAAGCACCTGAAGGCCTGAGGGTGGAACAATGGAGGAAAAAACGAATAGACTATCTGTGGCTGGAGTTAGAGAACCAGGGAATCACACCGCAGCAAGGACGGATAGTATTAAAGATTGATTCGGACAAACTGCTGCAAGTGGATCAAAACATGCATCGTGTTTATTATGCTGCGGAACAACGAACTTTTTGCAATTTTTTGCCGAAGTGCGTTTCGTATTCGCCAGAGACGTCAGAAGAGGGTAAGCTAGCAAGACAGATTCTTCCCCAACGTTTGCCTTCTGTGAACCGCAACTGGGGTAAACCGAATAGACAATGTGATGAACGGTTTAAGGATATTCTCGTGGGCTATAGTCGGCCACTAACATTCACATTTCCTGTTAAGAGTGGAAAGAAATACTGCGTTGCCTTTGGACTGATCGAGAGCTGGCATAAGGAAGAGGGTAAGCGCCCATTGGACCTGCGTATCGAAGGACAGTCAGTTCGGACGGTGGATCTGATTGCCGATTACGGTCGGCACCAACCTGTAGTGTTCACTTTTAACGCGAAAGATGATAATGGGAATGGACTTCTTGAAATGGGTGTTTACCCAGTCACAAATGCAGAAGACAAAAATACAATTCTGACTGCCCTATGGGTGTTTGAAGCAAAAGACGTACCTTCGGATCAAAAGATACTCTTGGGACAAGTCGACAGCCGGGCTTTGGCAATTTATGAAGTGAATTCACGGATTGAGAATCCACTAAGACTATATTTTTCGAAGAAGGATTTCATGCCTGGCCAGAAAGATCAAATACTTGTGGCGTTTTACAGAGGCGAAGAGGCCGAGACCTCTGTTTCGATTGAGACTGCCAAGCAGGAGTTAGATAGGGCGATCCGTTACTGGAAAGAGGAGGTAGCCTTGCCTTTTGACCAGATTAAGGTACCCGATCCTGAGGTGCAGGGTCTGCTAGATTCTTGCATTCGCAACATCTATCAGGCTCGCGAACTTCGCAACGGGGATCCGGCATTCCAGGTGGGTCCGACATGTTACCGTGGTACATGGGCAGCAGATGGTCCTTTTATTCTGGAAGCGGTTACATACCTCGGTCGTGGAGAAGAGGCACGATCAGGCCTAGAACTACAGGAGGAGAAGGATGAAGGACCGGGTGGAGTAGCGTTTTCAAAAAAGAGTGGCTTGAGGCTCTGGATGATTTTACGGCACTGGCAGTTGACTGGCGATAAATCCTGGTTGGAAAAGATGTGGCCGAAAGTACGGTTCAATGTAGAAAAGATCATTGAGTACCGGCGGATGACCATGAAGGATCCTTCTCAGGCAAACTATGGTCTAATGCCGATCGGCTTCGGCGATGGTGGACTTGGAGGAAAGCATAGGGAATACACCAATGTGTATTGGACATTGTCAGGATTGAAGGCAGCAATTGCAATAGCTGAGCAGTTAGAACAGCCCATTGTCTCTGTGTGGAAGGCTGAGTTCGAGGACTACTGGGACTATTTCGAAAAGGCGAGAAATCGTGACAAACTGATCGATGAATACGGCAATGAGTATGTGCCGGTGACGATGAAGGGAGAGCAACAGCAATTGCCGCAACGAGGCGCATGGGCGTTTTTGCAGTCGATTTATCCAGGAATTATCTTTGAGTCTGATGATGTGCTGATGCAAGGTACTTTGGCGATGCTGGACGCCAATCAGCGTGAGGATTTAATATTTGGGACGGGCTGGGATCCAGCTGGAATTTGGAATTATGCCGGCTCTTTTTATGGCCATGCGCATTTGTGGCTGGGGAACGGACGAAAGGCAGCGGCTACATTCTATGCATTCGCCAATCATGCGTGTCCACTATTGTGCTGGCGAGAAGAGCAGAATCCTCGCGGTGAGCCTGAGAAATACATTGGAGATATGCCTCATAACTGGGCGAGTGCAGAATTCATAAGACTGATACGACACATGCTGGTTCTTGAACGAGGACGAGAGTTGCACTTGCTGGGAAGTATGCCTCATATTTGGACCCATGCCGACAGTGTAATTCAACTGAAAGATATCCCTACAAGTTTCGGACCGGTAAGTTTGTCGGTGCGTGTAGCTGAGGACGGGCAACGTGGATTTATCAGGATAATCCCTCCTGAGCGAGAGAGGATTGATAAGATCATTGTGCATCTTGAGCATTTTGAGCATTCCGTCCGTTCGGTGCGAAAGGAGGGTGCTGAAGTCCTGGACAAACCTGTTATGACAACTGCCGGCAAAGAGATTTTATTGACGTTGAATTTTGAGTAAGTTTTACTCATCCTATTCGAGCCGACCGGGATGCCACAACCGTACGATCTTGTAGACTTAAATGGCAATTTTTCACCGCTCAATAGGTCCCATGCTCCGGGTTGGGCGTAGATAGTCCGGTCGTTAAGAATCGGCCGGGATTCATACTCGGCTCTGACATCCCATAATCGTGTTCCATCGCTCGGACGTATGCCAGCCATTCGATCGCCCCACTCGTATAATGAAAGCCAGAAGGTCGAGTTTGGGATCGGGCAGGGCAAAAAAGGCCCATGTGCGACCACCGTAGTTCCGGCATAAGTCGTACAACAAGACCTCTGACAAACGAAAAGGCCCTGATATTTTGCAGGGCCTTTTATTGCATTGTTTCTTTGAAGTAGGAATGTTGTGAACTACTGCAACAGGAAAAATGAAAAAAAAACTTTAGCTGAATCCGACGATGCAAGAAGGATACAGGGCTGAGGTGCGGAGGAAGAGGAAAAAGCGAGATATACCCTCAACCCTGCGAACGTACTTTAACTGACAACCAATATATCAAAAATATCTGCACAAAACAATATAGTTTTTAGCAAAAAATATGATAAGCGCAATACATACCAAATCGACCCAAATGTTACCTACTTTACAACAGCATTTGGTTCTCGGAATTACGCGCCTCTCCTACACTGGTTACATAGATACCGGAACGGTCTTTGATGGGGCACTTGTTCTGGCAAATCCCGCAACCCACACAAAGTTCAGGATCGACGTGGGGCTGTTGCACGAGAACTTTCTGTCCGGACTCATTTATGATTTCAATATCCTCGACCCAGATTGCCTTGGTTGATGTGGGACAGTGCTCCTCGCAGACGATACAGGGACGGGCAGAGGCATAAGGAAGGCAGCGGTTTTTGTCTATGAAAGACTGGCCGATCTTTATCTTCTGTTTTTCCTCCAAAGGTAACTCGCGAATGGCATCTGTAGGACACACCTGACCGCAGAGCGTGCACTCGTATTCACAGTAGCCAATATTCATATTCAATACAGGTGTCCATAATCCTTCGATCCCGGCCTCCAGACCAGCTGGCTGGATGGCATTTGTTGGGCATACCTTCATGCACTCGCCGCAGCGAATACAGCAGCTCAGGAATTCTTGTTCAGCAACGGCTCCGGGTGGTCGGATCAGGGCCGGATTAAAAACACGGCCTGAGGATTGGGGATGGACCTGAGACAAACAGGCCGCTCCCACACCTAAGGTTCCGGCGGTCAGGATCTTTCTACGTCCGAGGTTTATCTCTGAACCCCTGACAGGTTTGAAAAAGTTTCGGAGCCAATGCCAGGTTGCGTTATTTGACCATTTTTTCATGAATTTACCTTTGACGGTATCGCAAATTCAAAGGATATCGCCTGCTTCGGACAAACCGCCTCACACTTCCAGCAAAAAATGCATTCTGCCGGTTTCCATGCATCGGAACGATCAGAAGAACTATCCAGATTTGCTCCAGCGGGACAGGCCGCTACGCATGCCCGGCAATCATTACAGGCATCATTATCTTTCTTGAGTCGTAGTAGCGGATTTTTGCCCGCCAATCCCAACAATGCTCCCAAGGGGCAAACGTAGCGGCACCAGAAACGGTTTCTCCAGAGATTAAGGGCCAGTATGCCACCGAATATGACTCCAATAAGAATGCCCCAATAGTATTTGGGGCGTCCTTCAACAAGCAGGAAGCTGCGTAAAACTTCGTACACCGGTTCTGATACTTTCGTAACTTTCACATTCCCGATGCCGGGATCGCTCTGATAAAGCCATGAAAACAAAGCGTGCGAACCTGAATTGAAAGCTGGGTAAACGGCTGTAGCTAGGGACCGGTAAAGAAGCGAGAAAGGATCGACCCAGCCAATGAGGTTGAGCCCCATGAGCGTCCCAGCCAAAAGGCCGAACAAAATCAGGTATTTCCATTTTTGGTGTGGACTGTACACTGCCCTCTTCAATCGGGATGCCAAGGAGCCGCCTCGCAGTTGAGTCATCATCTGGTGCAATGTGCCTAAAGGGCAGATCCAGCCGCAGAACCAACGCCCAAACAGCACAGTGAAACCTAAAGTCACGAGAGACAGAAGCAAAGCCACGGGAACAGCAACTCCGGCCAACCAGGCCGCCACCAATATCAGTGGGTCCAATTCAAAAAAAAATGTAACAGGTCCGCCCGTCCTGTCGATGGGATGGTACGCCGTCTGCAGGAACAAATACAAGAACAGAAGCAAAAACAGAGCCTGGACAAAGCGACGCAACCAGATGATTATTCTGACTTTCCGTGTGCCTTTTGCCATAACAACCTCAAACCAAAGACTCAACGGGTGAAAGAGAAGCGAAGTTCATCGTACCCAAGCCTCGGTTCGCTGCTTCCACGATATGGCTGATTTTTTTTGGTTCAATATCAAGGAGGGTGGCGCCAAAGGCATCGATGGCCACCTGGTCCACTCCGGCAACCACGGTATCCTTGCGTTTAACATCCTCCAGGTTACCACCAACTGGACCATTGACAGGGAGAACTCTAATCCCATCCAGAACGATTAGCTGGGGCTTAACGAATGCAGCCAGATCGGGAAGGACATTAGTGAGATCCTGATGGAACCGGTTCCGGGCTCCACCGCAGACGCCCATCAAATTCTTCATAGCCAGCGTGGCTCCCGCCAGTCGGTGATGTTTAGCGATCGGGATATTGATAAAAGTGTCCACTTCAATCATACCTGAGTATATATCCCACTCTTTGAGGACCTTGCCGTTGAGCGCAGTCTTCTTAAACTTCCTCTGGTCCAGATGAATCACTCTGGCTCCCGCCTTCTCCGCAGCCGGTTGAATGCGGGAATTGGGATAGGTCCGTTCCCCTGCATTGCATGGATTGTCGCCTACCATCACTTGTTTGGCCCCGGCTTCGTAGCACATCTTGATGACGGTGGCCACCACATCAGGATTGGTGTTGCCCGCCTGCTCAGGTGTGCGATCCCATGCGATATTCGGCTTGACCCAAACCACATGGCCCTTTGAAACGAATCGCGACATGCCCCCCAGAGCCTCAATTGCTTGGCGCGTCAATCGAACGGCCTCTTCGGCGACGCCCTCAGGCTCGGTCGGGGAGGTGCGATATTTGGCTATGCTCATCTTTGGGGCCGTTGAGGCTTTTGCGAGCCCTGGGCAGAGCAGACCCGTCTGCATGCTGGCGCCAGCCAGCGCAACCTGCTTCAGAAAATCTCTTCTATTTAGTTCAGTCATAACTATCACCTCCAGTAAACTGTAGATTAACCGTCAAAACACAATATCACGAACGTTGGGTACATTACACTGAAGATACAAAAGAACTGCAATTACCAATAAACGATCACTTCTGGAAGGAAATCGTAGATTATGAAAAAGGAAATTCTGTTTGTTCTTTCTCTGTCTTGCTGCAACCAACATGTCTCGTTGTGTCTGGCAAATACAATGGTCCTGTTTTACAACCTGCTCGTCATTGCCTAAAATTAGTTTGATCTTGATTTCAGTATTTGCTAATTGAAGATCTTCCTGGGTTTTTAACCTTTCTTGTGTTTGCAGTGTCCATAAATACAATTCAATAACTTGGTTACATTCTTGTCCTTTATGTGATAGTATACTTTCACACCATCATGTCTACAGCTTAGAACACCTTTATCCTTCATCATAATAAGCTGCTGACTTGTAATGGCCTGTTTGCTGTACAGCGCCTCGGCAATGTCATTAACACACATCTCCTTTGCCTACAGCAAATCGACAATCTGGAGTCGGACAGGATGCGCCATAGTCTTCAGAATTTGTGCTGCATGTTCCGCTGTCCCCTTATCCATTTGATAACTATAACATAAATTTACAGCATACTACCATTTTGATATTTATAAAAATTGCGACTGCTATTGATCGAACGAATGTTGTTGTATTTCTCCCTCGTCTTATTTCCATTTTCGGCCGCAAGCCCTTCCACGACATCGCCGCCTCCAACACGGCCTCTGCCCATCTTGAAAACAGCGACGCTGCCAGAATCTTGGATAATAATAAAGGGAACTCTTGGTTTCAAACGTTTTTCGCTTTCCAGTTGTCGCCGTAGAGGAAGATGGGATTTGCCCATCAAGTTTATTGTTGGACCAGTATGGGCGGAGGTCAGGGCCGCGCAGATGGATGATATGATTGGCAAGAATCAGTGTTTTTGCAACGTACTGGTTTGGGGGCATCTTGTCGGTACTGAATCCAATCAAATCGAGTTTCGTGTCAACCGTAAGCAGTTTGACCGTTTCTGACACCGCTGGCGCTGGTCCCAAATGGATGTTAAGTTCCCGGTCGTGCTTGTCCTTGAGAATCAGATGAGTTCCGAGCTCTGCTTTGCCGGTTGTGTTCTCACATGGATGAGTCCTGATCTCCTGCAACTTGCCTGATATACGAACCAAACGAGGCTTCAGCTTTTGCTGTGCAATCCCCATGTTGTCACCCATCCCTAGTTGCCCTGGAGCAGTAACCGTCCAGATCAGCACAATCAAGATGCTCACGAATACAACAATGCTATGTCGTCCGATAGCACAAATTCTTGTTTCTTTCAAGTTTTTCATGACAACTTCTCCTTTATCAACGATACCTGTTTGGTATTTATCCAGATTAGCATCATAGTAAAGAACTGCTCGGCAGGATTAAATCAGAGCTTTGTAGAATAGCCCCTGAGTTATGTGCCCAACGCTATGTCCGGAAGGTTCTAATTGCGCCGAATAGAATAAATGGAGCGTGATCTCTTAACTCATTCAATATTTGCTTAAGCATCGGTCTGGCCTTTAGTCAACTTTAATCTGAAGTCCATGACGTTATATTATAGCTTTATAGTAAAGCTGTTGATTATGCAGTTTTGCTTCGATTCTTCCTACAGATGATAATTCCTCTACGTACTTAACAGCTTCATTTCGATGGAGGCCAAGACCTGCTGCAATATCCTCAACAGAACAAGGCCGACGCTGCAAAAGTATCAAGACATCTTCACGCCGAGCGGAAAAATCCTGTTGTTTATGAACATCGCTGTAGTCAGCAATAACTTCTGATTTCTCGTACAGCTTCTCGGTTATAGTTTGCAATTGCTTTTGCGGCACTGGTTCCGCAAAGCACTCGGCAGGTGGACGAGTAACAGTATTTACCTGAACTTTATCGGGATATATAGCATTTATACATGTCTTCAATCTGTTTATTTCCATCTCTGGCGTGGTTAC
>CAZIAN010000123.1:0-11417 GCA_964537355.1 uncultured Pirellulales bacterium
TCGCGAGCCTGTCGAGCATACTTGTCAGGGTTGATTTTTTCAGTTGCGTTTTTTTCGCGAGTTCGTTGATTGGTATTCCATCTTTTTGCCATAGTGCAAACATAATCCTGCCCTGGGCGGGATTGATTTCGATGCCATACTGCTTCAATCTGCGAACGAAGATTCTCTCTCCGACCTGACGTATCTTGGCCATCAGGAAACCTGCCTGGCTTTGTTCTTTCATTTTTTTCATTTCAACTCAAATTCAAAAGGTGCTTGTTGATATCCTCCCCTGGCAAAAACAGGTGACAGCTTAAGTACAGTAAATTCAGGGTCATCCGCTCCGCCCGGCCAATGCATTTTCCAGCCATCCTGCCATAATTGTTTCTTGAGCTGCTTATCTGCGACTTCTTTTATTTCTCCGCCGAGCATCAGACACTGAAACTCGCTTGGTATAGGCGAAACAAAAGATAAATAAACGGATACCTTTGGATTAGCACGGATTTGGTTCATTTTTACTGATGAGCTGCTGGTTACCATATAAACCAGAAAATCCTCTTTGTGCTGCTCAAATATCTCGACTAAGCCGGGGTATTCTTTTTTGTTTCTCAGATTAGACATAATCCTTGTGTGTGGGAAACCATCACTACCGATAGTACTCAGATACATCCCATCGGTCGTTTCCAGTAAATTCAAACATGCTTCTTTTAGTTCTTTTTCTTCCATTTTGGGGTTCCTTTCTCTTATTTATTATCTTTTAGAAAACTCCTGATGGTTGAGAATAACTCATCCGGAGATTCGATGAACATAAAATGGCCTGCTTGCTTTAGAGTAACAAACTTGGACTGAGAAATATGCTGATGGATTTTGAGAGGAGCTTCATCTGGAAGGGGGTCAGAATCGCCGTGTACAATCAGGGTTGGGCATTTTATAATAGACAATTCATCATATATATTAAAGTTGCGAGTCTCTTCAAAAAGTAATTGATTTACCTGGCTTTGATTTTTTACTGTTTTCTTTCCTAATGTTAAATCGAGTTTTTCTGCTAAATGCTGGTTGTGAAAAAGGGGTTTTACTGCAATACGAAAGTAATTTTGAACTGCTTCCACTTGCTTTTCTTTGAAAGCCTGCGACTGTGCAATATGCTTTAAGGTAAGGCTGTCTTCCGGCGTTGTATTGTTTTGAATATTCTTGAAATATTGGTCAAGATACTCTGAACTTGCACCTGCACCCAGCAAAATCAAAGTCTTCAGGTTCCGTGGGTATTTAATACCATAGAAAGCTGCCAGTGCTGCACCCCATGAATGTCCTATTACATTAATTTTTCCAAGCTTTAATCCTTTCCGCAGCCCTTCTAAATCCTCCACAAAATTGTCAACCGTTATGGAATTAGAATCTACACTTCCAGTAGAATTGCCTGTTGCACGTTGATCGTAAAAAACAACCTTATAATCGCTGGCGAGTTCTCCAAATGGCAGCATGTGGATATGGTCAAAACCTGGACCTCCATGTACAACGATAATAGGCTCACCTTGGCCCATTGCTTTATAGTAAAGCTGAGCGTTGTTGATCCTGATGAGTCCCTCTTCAAAATGCTTTGTTTTTTGCATTTTTACTTTTGCCTTTTCTTCTTTCTTAAATAATCCCGCTCCAAGATCACTTCCCAAAGTGCCGGCAACAATATTCAGATAATCTCTTGGCATATCCACGCTGGACAGACTCGGTGGAATTGTGTCTTTTTGAAGGATCACCTTGCCTTTTTTAATGATGTTGCTCTCGGAATACTTGGCTTCAGGACCTGTTTGCCCGAGCAATTCTTTCGCGGTGCCATATCCCGAGTAGTATGTATTTTCTGTTATTATGCAATCATGTAATTTATATGTCTTATGATTATTTGGTGACCTCATCCAGACATATTTACTGCGAGTGATGACATTGTGATGAAACTCAAAATCCTCAGCGGTTTGACATACCCAAACAGCCGCTATATCGGCCCCATCAACTATGCTGTATCGCATTGCATTACCTTTGCTCAAGCCATCTTCTGCGTTCCAGAAAATTATCGGTATCTCACAGTTATAGAACACACAATGGTCAACAACCAGGCCATGACCATTGGCACAGATTGAGCAATTATATGGCATCGCCTCCCTGTCGCCAATAAAAAGACACTGCGTCACCAGCAGATCTTCAAGGTCTTTACCCCAGCGATAAATCGGGTAGGTGCACGTTCGTGGACGTGGGTCACCTAAAAGCTTCAATCCTCGTATAGTAACATGGTTTAGCTCCAGCATCAGGCCCGGTGCATGCTTTTCATTCTCATTGCCATGGCCTTCTATGGTAAAAAGCACAATAGGCATGAGAGTAGGTTTCCATTCATGGTCATCGGGCAGGACAGCTGCCTCGATTGTCAAACGCTTTTGCTTAGAATACGGCCGTTTATTATCAAATACCACAGGTTTGTCCTCAACATATACCCCGGGCTGAATCTTTATCAGGGTCGGCCCCGGCTCCTTGCTATTGTTTACGATAATCGCTGCCTGAGATATCGTCTGAACAGGCTTGGCCTTCGTTCCGGGATTGGTATCATTGCCGTTTGCGTCGTCCACATATAACACCTCGGCAATTACCGGCGCAGACAATATTGCAAAAACCAGAGCCACAAAGATGAATTGGTAGTTCAAAAGGTTTCTATGTCTCATTTTTCTTTCTCCTTTTTCTCCCCCCCAAAAATAGTTTTATGTAAGATAGTACTATATAGTACTATTGTCAATCGCAATTTCTACTTTTTTTTTATTTTTATAAAAACTGCTTATATTGGTCTAAATGTGACTCTGATGAGTGGTTTGGCGGAGTAAGTGGTGATTAAGCTGATTTCTTTTTGTCTTTTGTGCCGGATTTGCTTTTTTTCTCTGGTTTTGAATCTTTGGTCTTGGTTTCGCTGGTTTTAGTTTCGGTTTCTTTTTTCCCGGTGCCTTTGTCGGTTGTCTTTTTCTCGCCTTCTTTGTCTTTTTTGTAACCTTCGCTTCTATAATCGGTCTGGTAGAATCCGGAGCCTTTGAAGATTACTCCCGCTCCGGCGCCGATAAGCCTTTTCAATTTTCTGTTCCCGCACTTTGGGCACGTGCGCAGGGATTTAGCCGTTATACTCTGGAACTTCTCAAATCCGCATCCACAGCTCTCACATATATAATCATAAGTCGGCATCGCAATTACTCCTCCGCTTCCATTTCGCACTCGCCGGCGGTGGGCTCTTCTGGGATTGCTTTTTGTTGGACGGGTTGTTCCGTTGTCAGCTTATTGACAATCACTTTGCTTGGCCGAATAACCCGGCCGTTGAGTTTGTATCCCTTTTGAAACTCTTCAAGGACAATATTATCTTCTTTCTCGGGCTCGGTCTTTTGCATCATTGCTTCGTGCATGGCCGGATTGAATTTTTCGCCCGGCGACTTTATTTGCTCGACACCATGCGATTTAAAGATATCGAGCATCTGGTCGTGGATAATCTGAATGCCTTTGATAAAAACCTCGGCATCTTCTGCCGAGTGTGCATTTTGAAGAGTATGTTCGAAGTTATCCAGAGCAGGCAGCAGGGACTTGATTATCTTTTCTTTTTCGTAGCAAATGGTATCGGCTATTTGTTTTGGGACTCGTTTCTGGAAGTTTGCATAGTCGGCGCTGACTCGCTGCAGCTTTCCGAAAAGCTCGTCTTTTTCTTTTTGAAGACCCTCTAAATTCTGGCGGAGTTCTTCCAGATCATTCTTAACTTTCTGCGAATCTTCGCTTTTTGGTTTTTCTTTTCTCTTCGGTTTCATCAGTGGTTACCAAAATGTTTTTTCAGTTTCTCGAAAAAGCGTGTGGATTGAGGAGAAACACTTTTGTGTTGACTTTTGGCAAATTCTCTCAGCAACTCTTCCTGTTTGGCGTTTAGTTTCACTGGTGTTTCGATAGTAATTTGCACGAGTTCGTCACCGGTCCGTCGTGTCCTTAGATCCGGCAGACCCTGTCCTTTAATTCTAAAGATGCTTCCATATTGTGTCCCGGGCGGAATTTTCAAACCTTGTGTGCCGTTCAGGCTTGGAACGTCAACCATTGTCCCTAAAGCGGCCTGTGTAAAGCTTATTGGCACAACTGCAATCAGGTCACTTCCATCACGCTGCAGAAATTTGTGAGGTCTAATTCTGACATAGCAATACAGATCGCCTCTTGGTCCACCGCCTCGACCGGGTTCACCTTCGCTGGCGACTCTTATACCCTGTCCTTCGTGCACCCCGGCGGGGATTTTAATACTAACGATTCGCTTTTTAGGCACTCTGCCCGTACCTTTGCATTTTTTGCACGGATTGGTAATGACCTGTCCGCTGCCGCCGCACTGTCGGCATGTTGAGACCATCTGGAAAAAACCGCCGCCCCTCGCAACCTGACCGCTGCCATTGCAGGTCGGACATCGTCCGGGACTGCTTCCTTTATTACTTCCGCTGCCTCTGCATTCGCTGCATGAGTCCTGTCGAGTAAATTCGATACTCTTCTCAGTCCCTTTAGCGATGTCGTTGAGCGTCAGTTCCACGGTGGTTTCCAGATCATAACCGCGTGTCGGCCCTGCCCGTCGGCTTGACCTTCGGTGCCCCCCGAAGATACCGCTGAAGAAATCGTCGAAGCCGAACATGCTGAAGATATCTTCGACGTTCATCCGAGAGAAGTCGTGCATTCCTGACCCTCGAAGACCTTCGTGTCCGAACTGGTCATAACGCTGCCGCTTCTCGGTATCACTCAAGACCTCATAGGCCTCGGCGCATTCTTTGAATTTAGCCTCGGCCTCTTTATCACCCGGGTTTTTGTCCGGATGATACTTCATCGCCATACGCCGGTATGAGCGTTTAATTTCGTCGGCGGAAGCGCTCTTGCCAACGCCTAAAACTTCATAATAATCCCGTTTGGCCATAATCTCATACTTCGTGACTTATCGCTCTTAACTTTAGCTGCAATTCGCGAAGTTTTATCTTACAGATCCCGGTATTGGCTCTTCGTCTTTGTCCTTCAGCTCTGTTACTAACACATTGGTTGTAAGCATAAGCCCGGCCACTGAAGCAGCCATTTCCAATGCGGTCCTGGCAACCTTTGCTGGGTCGATAATTCCCGCTTTGAACATATCTACGAATTTGCCTGTATTGGCGTCGTAACCGATGTTTTTGCCTTGTTCCAGAAGTTGAGCGACGACTACGTCACCTTGTTCACTGCCGTTGTCAACAATTTGAGTTGTTGGTGCTTTGAGGGCTTTGGCTACAATGTCGAAGCCGATTTTTTCATCGCCTTTTGCTTTTGCCCTGGCCTTTTCTACCTCGCCGATGGCACGCAGGAACACTACACCGCCGCCTGCAACAACACCTTCTCCGGCCGCAGCTCTTGTAGCGTGAAGCGCGTTTTCCAGCAGGGCTTTGCGCTCCTTCATTTCCGTTTCCGTTGCGGCGCCAGCTTTAATAACGGCTACTCCACCGGTCAGCTTAGCTAAGCGTTCCTGCAATTTTTCACGGTCATAGTCGCTGGTTGTGGCAACAATTTGATTGCGTATTTGTCCGCAGCGAGCGGTAATGTCTTTCTTTTTGCCTGCACCTTCGATTATTGTTGTAGTGTCCTTATCCACAACGATTTTTTTGGCCTGGCCCAGTTGTGAAAGCTCAATACTTTCGAGCTTAATGCCCAAATCTTCGGTAATCACCTGTCCGCCGGTCGAGATTCCTATATCAGCCAACATTGCTTTTCTGCGGTCGCCGAAGCCCGGAGCTTTGACCGCACAGACCTTCAGCACGCCTTGCAGACGATTGATAACTAATGCAGCTAAAGCCTCGCCTTCTACATCTTCTGCTAAAATCAGCAATGGCCTGCCCACTTGTGCGACCTTTTCAAGCAGAGGAATAAGCTCGCGAACGCTGGATATCTTCTTCTCGTGCAGCAGGATATAAGCATCTTCAAGGACCGCTTCAAGGGTATTTGGGTCAGTCATAAAATACGGCGACATATAGCCCTTGTCGAATTGCATACCTTCGACTACGGTCAGCTCGTTTTCCATTCCTTTGCCTTCTTCGATCTCGATGACTCCGTCACTGCCTACCTTGTCCATTGCGTCGGCCAGGATTTCGCCTACCGAAGGATTATTATTTGCGCTGATGGTTGCGACCTTCGCAATGTCACTGTGGCCTTTTACAGGCACGCTGACGTCCTGGATGTATTTGGTGACGACTTCGGTGGCCTTACTGATTCCCCGCTTAATGGCCATCGGGTTCGCACCGACCGTAACATGCTTTAATCCCTCGGTGTAAATCGCTTCGGCCAATACTGTTGAGGTTGTCGTTCCGTCACCGACAACATCGGAGGTTTTGCTGGCGACCTCATTGATCATCTTTGCGCCCATATTCTTGAATGGATCTGGCAGCTCGATTTCTTTGCTGACCGAAACGCCGTCCTTGGTTACTTTTGGAGAGCCCCAGCTTTTGTGCAGAATAACGTTTTTGCCGGTGGGTCCGAGAGTAACTTTTACCGCTTCGGCTAATTGCGACAGACCCTCTTTGAGCTGTGCTCGTGCTGTATCGTCAAACATTAATTGTTTTGCCATTTTTCATTACCTCTTTTTAATTTTCTTCTTATCATTTTTAGCTCATACTCTGCGAACCATGAACTAATATTTTATCTTTCTACGATTCCGTGAATGTCACTTTCCCGCAGAATCACATATTTCTCTCCGTCGATTTCGACTTCGTTTCCGCCGTATCTTGCGTAAATAACTTCGTCCTTTTTCTTTACGGACATTTTGGCTCGTTTGCCATTATCGAGCAGCTTACCCGGGCCTGTTTCTATTACTTTACCGATTAGTGGTTTTTCTTTTGCTGTGTCCGGCAGAATAATCCCTCCGGTTGTTTTTTCTTCGGCCTCTGATTGTTTGATTACAATTCTGTCATCCAGGGGTTTAAGTTTCATAACTCACTCCTTATCTGTTTTGTTTCTATTTTTTTATTTCTTATTTGTCTTTGATTTCAAGCACCACGACAGTATTAACAGCGTCAGGTGCCTCACGTGGGATTCTAATTGCAATTTTATCTTTAAGTTCACGTCTGACAGATAGTTTAGTGCGCTTCTTATCAGACAGAAGATAAGCTTTATTGACCTGGTTTTTCAGCCCCGGCACTTCCAGCTTGAGGTTTGTAGGCCAGTCGAATACGTGAAGATACAGCTTGCCGGGTTTTGCGGTGCATCGTCCCCACGGTAACTTGCCAAGAGGACTGGCTGTGGTCCCGTAAATGCTTTCGCTGTTTACCTTCATCCAATTGCCTATCGCCGCCAGACGCTCAACACTCGCATCCGGAATAAGACCCTCCGCGGTAGGCCCGACATTCAGCAGGAAGTTGCCGCCTTTGCTGGCGATGTCCGCCAGATTTTGTATCAGGACTTTATTTGATTTCCAGTTATGGTCATCGGATTTATAACCCCACGTATCATTCATTGTCATGCAGGATTCCCAGTCAACGCCCGGCAGGCCCGTTGCTGGAATCTGCTGTTCGGGGGTACCGAAATCGCCTGCGTATTCCTGGTCGCCTTTGCTCAGGCCTTCCATGCCTTTGCGGCCTTTTCCTACGCGATTGTTTATAAGGATATCTGGCTGAAGGGCTCGAACATAATTGTACAGGTCCCTACCCTGCGGTTCAGTCCAGTCCTTGATCCACTCACCGTCGAACCACAAAACACCGAGAGGGCCGTACTTGGTTATCAGCTCCTTGAGCTGTGGCTTCATATAGTTTTCAACATATCGGGCAAAGTTGGGATTCGACTGTTTACCGTCATTATAGTTTGGGTAGAAAGGCCTCTGGGCATCAGGGTGATGCCAGTCCATTATCGAGTGGTAGAAGCAAAGCTTAATGCCCTGTTTCTTACATGCCTTTGACAGTTCTTTGAGTATGTCACGCTTGAACGGCGTAGCATCCATAATGTCGTAGTCCGTTACCTCTGAATCCCACAAACAAAAACCATCGTGATGTTTGCTGGTGATTACGATATACTTCATACCGGCATTTTTGGCGATTCCAACAAACTCATCGGCGTTGAACTTGACCGGATTAAACTGCTTGGCAAGGAGTTCATACTCCTCCACTGGTATATCAGCTCTTTCCATAATCCATTCGCCGATACCCGGGATTTTCTTGCCTTTCCACTCACCGGCCGGTACGGCGTAAAGGCCCCAGTGGACAAACATGCCGAATCTTGCATCCCGCCACCACTTCATTCGTTTGTCTTTGCTAAGAGGGTGTTTCTGGCCGACTCCCTGACAACCGGCAATAACTAACATAGACAAAGCTGCGATTATTATCGCGGTGCTTACCTTGCACCTGCAGGTACTGCCGTGATTACGAAGCTGGTTTCTGTTATCATCCATTTTTCTGCCTCTTAGTTCTACTGAGTGTTATATTTTTTTAAGGTAAGAGTGGCACATATACTCAAACTTGTTTGGGATTCTTAAAAAACTATTCAGGCTGCTTTCTTACATCATGCCGCCCATGCCGCCCATGCCACCCATGCCACCCATGCCACCCATGCCACCGCCCATACCGCCGCCGCCGGGTCCGCCAGGAGGCATTTGTTCTTTATCGCTGGGCTTTTCAGTAACAAGGCAATCCGTAGTCAGCAGCAGGCCGGCAATACTCACGGCGTTTTGCAGAGCAATTCTCGTAACCTTGACCGGGTCAATTATGCCGGCTTTCAGCAGGTCTTCGTATGTGTCGGTGTTTGCATTGTAGCCGAAGCCGCCTTTGCCTTCTGCGACTTTGTTGACGACGAGATTTGGAGTTGTCCCTGCGTTAAATGCGATGCAGTGACATGGCATCGAAAGCGACTTTGCAAGAATATCGGCACCGGTTTGCTCATCACCTTTAAGCTTCAAATTCTTTACCGCATCGATGCAGCGGATTAAGGCTACTCCGCCGCCCGGAACGATACCTTCTTCGATAGCCGCTCTGGTGGCGTGCAGGGCATCTTCGATTCGGGCCTTTATTTCTTTCATTTCAGCTTCACTTGCGGCGCCGACATTGATTTGAGCCACACCGCCGGTAAGTTTAGCTAAGCGTTCCTGGAGCTTCTCACGGTCATAATCACTGGTTGTAATATCTATTTCATCCTTTATCTGCTTGATTCTGCCGTTAATGCCCTGCTGGCTGCCTGCACCTTCAATTATGATTGTAATATCGTTATCAATGGTTACCTTTTTGGCTTGGCCAAGCTGGTTAACGCTAATATTCTCCATCTCAATGCCTAAATCTTTGTAAATAGGCTCAGCACCAGTCAGTACGGCTATGTCCTGCAACATTGCTTTTCTGCGGTCGCCGTAACCTGGTGCCTTAACGGCTGCAACCTGAAGTACGCCTTTAAGCTTATTAACAACTAAAGTTGCCAATGCTTCGCTTTCAACGTCTTCTGCGATTATCAACAAAGGCTTTTTGGCCTTTGCGACCTTCTCAAGAAGCGGTACGAGTTTGCCTACATTGCTGATTTTTTCCTCATAGACAAGGATGAATGGTTTTGATAATTCGCAGACCATTTTATCGGTGTCGGTTGCGAAATGCGGGGAAAGATAACCGCGGTCGAACTGCATACCTTCGACGAATTCAACGGTCGTCTCGAAACTTTTACCTTCTTCAACGGTGATAACGCCGTCTTTGCCGACTCGCTGAAAGGCTTTGGCCATAGTCTTTCCGATTTCTACATCGTTATTGGCTGATACCGAGGCGATATTAATGATATCGTCGGCCTTTGTTATGTTAATTGGTTTTGCCAGCGTGGCTAGCTTATCGGTTACAGCCTCGGCCGCCTTTTGCATTCCACGGTTCAGGGACATGGCATCGGCGCCTGCCGCGAGGTTTTTGTATGCTTCTTTGAACAGTGCTTCGGTGAGTACCGTGGCCGTTGTTGTTCCGTCACCAGCTATTTTCGAGGTTTTGCTCGCTGCTTCTTTTACTAATTTTGCGCCGAGATTCTCGTTTTTGTCGAGAAGATCAACTTCTTCAGCAACCGTTACGCCGTCTTTGGTTACGGTTGGGCCGCCCCAGCTTTTATCTATGACGGCGTTTCGGCCTCTCGGACCAAGGGTTGGTTTTACGGCTGCAGCGAGTTTTTCAACGCCCGCCAACAGTTTGGCTCTTGCATCGGTTTCAAATGCCAATTCTTTGACTGCCATAATTAATTGCCTCCTAAATTTTCTGGCTTACAAAAGATTCAATCGTTAATTTTCGCATAATTAATACTAAACCTGCAAAAGATATACCAGCTTTCGTGCAGATATGCAGCTATTTTGGCCAGAGTGCTCTAAGTAGCTTATTGACAGGTATATATGGAATGTAAAAAATGGCATTTATAGGTATGTTGACAGGATAGCCCAGACAGCAAGGTGCCAATTTTGGTATTGAAAGCCAGCCTGGTACGCCAAACTGACAGGATTTTTCATATTGACGACGCGGACTTTATAAGGAATGCTTCAAAAAGTCTGCGTATTTAGCCCGATTAGTTCATTAAAGGTCTAAAAAACAAGCTTTATCAATGAAATAAGATGTTTTATCACCCTCTGAAGAAGCCAGAAACTACAATTATACAGCTAAAAAAACGCGATTTAGCACGCTAAAATGACACAATACGACGAGTCTAAACTCGGAATACTAATTTTTCTCAGGGGCTTTAATTGGCTAAAAACCGCCCTGATTAGCTTAAATGGCTCGTGTGAGGCTACCTTAGCAATAGTCTTGATAACTTCACGTATGTTTAATGATAAGAGATTACTGTTTTTTATTCTTGCTGCCAATCGCTATTATTCTTAGGCTGCTCACTGTCGTCAAACTGCTCACTGTCTTCGGTCGGTATCGAACAGGCTGTCTGCTGAGAGGTCGGAGAAGGCTCCTGAGAGGCTTCTGATTGCTCAGTACTTCCTTCCTGCCATGATGACTGCTCGGTACTACTTTCGGGCCATTGCTCTGAGGGCTCAGATGGCTGATCAGGCTCATTTTGGGGACTAAAAACGCTGAGAATCTTTTCAAATAAGTTCCAAGACATTGCTTACCTCCTTACCAGATTAGGTTTTTTACGGCTTTTTCGTGGTTTTTCGGCCTTTTTAAGACTCTAAAGGCCATTATTTCCCTGTTTTCGGTTGTTTTGGGCCAAGACTTTATCAGGAAAGGGTATGGGAACTTATATTTTAAAAAGCCGGAGATATTTGCCCAGATTAACATTGCTAAAAATAAGAATTTTGAAAATTGGGTTTGTTTTGGCTTTAATTGGCTTTGAATTGGCTTTAATTGGGTTTGAATTGGCTTTGTTTTTTGGTGAAATCGCCTTTTTCGGGCGAAAAACGCACAAAATTGGCTTTGTTTTGCATAAAAAGGGGTGATTTGTCGAACATTCTCTACATT
>CAZIAN010000124.1:0-11360 GCA_964537355.1 uncultured Pirellulales bacterium
TATCTTTTTCAGCTAACAATGTTTGTTCTTTTTCGAAATTGGCTTTGTCCGCGTTTTCAAATCTTGTTTGCAGATCAGCGAGCTGCTTCTGGGTTTCAAGTTTTGCATTTATGGTTTTGTCCAGCTCAGCTTTTAATCCCCGGACTATTTGGATGAGACCTGTTTTGTTTGGGTCCCCAATAGTAATATGCTCCTTAGCCAGTTCGAGGACGTTCGTAACTTCCGTATTACTGTTGTTGACTTTGACTTCGGCCGATGTTGGCTCAGCCACTCCGCCTGCGACCAGAGAAACGGTTTTATCAAAATAATCGACCATTGTCCCGAGCCATGTTTTATTTGGTAGTTTTGTTCCTACTATTGTTCCCCATGCATCACGTTCTCTTTTGGTGGCTATATTGTTCATTTCTCGATCCAGGTCGGCCTCGGCTGTCTTATACTCTTCAGCTTTGACATAGTAGATAACCGCAACCGTTGTTGTGGCAATAAAAAGCCCAACAAAGGTTATTAGAGTGTAGAGCATAGCGTTGCTCTGCTTTCTCCTGCGTGCTGGCATAATAAAAACTCCTTAGAAATATTGAAAATCACCCTAAAAGCTTGTTTAGATAACATATTATCGCCGGAAACGGTATCAAAGTCAACAAAAAAAGCCCGCATAGAAGCCTTTTTCAGAAGAATGATTGTTTGGAGATTGTCAGCGTGGATTTTGGGCGTGGCATACGATACGAACGAAAGCCTCAAAGTCCGTCTAAAAGGGCGGGTAATTGGCTGATTTTGTGTATTATGCATTGTGCTTTAGCTCCGGATTGGGCGGAGATTGAAGTGTGTATACGTGCCGAACGAATTAGCTGAACGGTTAAAAATCCCAATTTATTCGGCGCGATAAAATCCTTTTTTTCATTATCTGCGATATAAACCGTATTTTCCGGCCTGGCTTCTAAACTCTTTAATATTTTTTCAAATCCCACAGGGGACGGTTTCCAGAATTCCCTGCCAAGCTGTTCGGTATAGACTATGGACTTAAAATATTTTTCAATGCCCAAGGCCTGCACCTTAAGTTGTTGCCCTGGCAAAAAGCCGTCCGTAAGCAGAGCCAATGTGTATTTTGTGCTTAGTTCACGAAGGGCGTCACGGCTGTCCGGCGGCAACGTAATTTTGGGCTTGTGCCGTCGATAAACCTCTATTAACTCTAAAATAAGCTCATCATCATAGCTTAGCTCAAGCTCGTCCAGAGCTGCGTTGAATGTCTTTGTACGGTTACCCGTGCTGAATTGTTCCCACATGGCCTCCGAGATTCGCTTAATCTCAGCAGCAGCCATAGCGGGATTTGCAGAAACTGATTCAGTGCTATTGGCAAGAAACTCAGCTACGGCAGTGAAGCCGCTTTTGCAATACTCGATTTCATCGTAAAGCGTGTCATCCAAATCAAAAATAACAGTCGTTATCATCTTATATTCCGGCAGTATTATTGCATAAAATATAGACTATCTACTATATGCTTATTACGGTATAATTTTACGCATTAACGGCTCAAATGTCGATAATTTTAAGTGAATAGTCTTTAGTGAGTGACTTTTTCCTACGCACGAATGACTCGCTGAAATTCGGCAAGTAAATGTAAAAAAGGCGAAGCTATGAAATTTTTGCAAATAATGCGTCCCTTGCACTGGACCAAAAATATGTTCGTGTTTGCAGCCCTTATATTCGGACATAAACTTAATGTGCCTTTGGCTGTTGGGAGGGCGATTGGTGGTTTTGCCTGCTTTTGCTTGGCGTCTTCGGCTGTTTATATACTCAACGATATAATTGACCGTCAAAGGGACCGTCTCCATCCCGAAAAATGTAAAAGACCCATCGCCTCCGGCAGGGTGAAAATTGGTTCGGCTGTTTTAGTTGCTGTTCTGTGTGCTGGGGCGGCGATTATTGCCGCCTTTCTACTTGGCCGGGCCTTTGCATCTATCATATTGATATATATTATGCTTATGGTTTGCTATTCGCTTTTACTAAGAAGAATAATGATTCTCGATTGTGTGGTGATAGCGGCTGGTTTTTGTCTGCGGGCAGTTGCAGGAGCTGTTGTAGTGGAAGTCTTTATCTCACAATGGTTGATTATCTGCACATTTGCTTTGTGTCTGTTTATGGCCTTTGGTAAACGTCGCAGTGAAATAGCCCTGCTGCAGGAAGACAGCGAGTTATTTCGAAATACGCTGAGCGGCTATACACCCGAGCTTCTGGCACATATGCTCAATGTAACCAGCGGCCTGGCGGTGGTATGTTTTCTGCTTTATGCTATGGACGACAAAACTTTCCAGATTCACGGTAATAATAATCTTGTCTATACTACCCCATTGGTTTTGTATTGTATCTTCCGTTTCAGTTCATTAATACAAACGGGCAAATACATGGGGCCGGTACAACTTATTTTCAATGATTTGCCGTTTCAGATTGGTTTTGTGGTCTGGATTATAGCAAGTGTCGTAATTGTTTACGCCGACAAGCTCGGTATTTATTCTGGTGGCATTTTCCAATAACGACCTTTGGGTCATGATTAGGATTGAATATTAAATGGCTGAACAAAGATTACAGAAGGTTTTGGCGGCGGCGGGCGTCGATTCACGAAGAAAATGCGAAGAGTTGATACTTGAAGGAGTTGTCCGAGTAAATCGCAAGGTGGTCGATAAGCTGCCGGCTTTCGTTGACCCGGATAAAGACATCATAACCGTAAACAGCAGAAAGATTCGTGCTGCACGGAAGGTGTATTTTATTTTGAATAAGCCTAAAGGTGTCATTTGTACCAACCGTGACCCTCAAGGCAGAAAAAAAGCGATAGATATTGTCCATTCAAACGAGCGTATCTTTTGTGTCGGCAGACTCGATGCGGATACCACGGGCTTGATTATTCTGACGAACGACAGCGAATTGTCAAACAGGTTGACTCATCCCAGATACGGAATAGCCAAGACCTACGTTGTCAGGATTAAGGGCGAAATTAAACCCGAACAAATAGAAAAGTTAAAAAAAGGAATCTGGTTGGCAGAGGGCAAAACCTCCAGAGCATCTGTGAAAATATTAAAACGCAGGCACATAGAATCCTCGATTGAAATTACTATCCGACAGGGCCTTAACCGCCAGGTACGCAGAATGTTGGCGAAAATCGGCCTGCCTGTAAAATCGCTGACGAGAACAAAAATCGGCAGGCTTGGCATACGCGGACTCGGCGTCGGCAAATCCAGAGAACTGACTAAGACAGAGGTGACTTACCTGAAAAAAGCCACCGCCGACTAATCACTCCATACACAAATGCCGATGTAAGATTAATCGCCCAGTAAGGTAAAAAGCAGCCTTAATCTGAAAACACGATTGAAGGTCTTGAATTAATGAGTGCTAAACGCCGGCAAAAAAGCAGGAAATCACTATCGCATTCTCAAAGAGAAGTTCGGCATCATAAAACTCGGAGGCACTCCCAAGAGGACAAAAAGCAAGCCCGGCCAAGGGCGATAACCGGCCGGCATCTCTGGCTGTTTCGTATCATCGCTCTTACGGTTTTTCCAGCTCTGCTGTTGTTGTTGGTGGAGTTGTCTCTGAGGGTAGCCGGTTACGGTTTCTTCCCCCATGCGATTATGAAATGTCAGGTTGACGGCAAGGATGCTTATTGTGACAATGTCAAATTTGGCTGGCGGTTCTTTCCCCGAAATATTGCGCGTGAGTCAGAGCCGTTCATTTTTCCCGCCGACAAGCCGGACGATACTTATCGAATTTTTATCCTGGGTGCTTCTGCGGCTCAGGGCACGCCGGAACCGTCGTTCAGTTTTGGGCGGATTCTGAAAGAAATGCTGCACGATCAATATCAGGCGGTAAACTTTGAACTTATTAACACTGCCATGACGGCCATCAACTCTCATGTCGTCCTGCAGATAGCAAAAGACTGCTCCCGCTATGATCCAGACCTGTTCATCGTATATCTCGGCAACAACGAAGTTACCGGGCCTTACAGTGCCGGGACCGTATATACTCTTCCTTTGGCCAATTTGTCTGTCATCCGCATGGGCATTGCCCTTAAAGCAAGCAGGCTGGGGCAGCTTTTAACCAGCCTGGCCGATTTGGTTGGCGCCGAAAAAAATACTCCCAGAGTTTGGCGTGGCCTAGAGATGTTTCTCGACAACCAGGTTCAGGCCGATACCCCTCCTTTGGAAGCGGTTTACCGAAATTTTCAGAAAAATATTGAGGATATTAGACGCATTGCCTCAAAAAGCGGCAGCAAAATAATTTTCTGTACTGTCGGGAGCAACCTGAAAGACAGCCCGCCGTTTGCTTCTTTGCATAGGCCGGATTTGACCCCGGCGCAAATGAAAAAGTGGGGCGATATTTACCGGCAGGGCGCCGAACGCGAATTACAGGGTGATTATACTGGTGCTATCGAACGCTATTTGGAAGCCGTGAAGATTGATGACCGTTATGCCGATCTGCAGTTTCGGCTGGGACGGTGCTATTGGGCCGCCGCCGAATATCAAAAGGCACGGGAAAGATATATTCGAGCACGTGAGCTGGACACGCTTCGTTTCCGCGCTGATACTCGGATCAATAACATTATTCGCAATGTAGTCGATAGCAAGGCCGCCGAAGGTATTTACCTGACTGACACAATTGAGGTTTTTGAAAAAAACAGCCCACATGCAACTCCGGGACAGGAACTATTTTATGAGCATGTACATTTGAATTTCAAAGGCACTTATTTTCTTGCTAAAGCACTTTTTGAACAAGTGGAAAAAATACTTCCTCCTGATTTGGCAAAAATTCATGGGACTGATAAGCGTCAAATATTAACAGAGGACCAATGTGCTGAACGCCTGGCCTACACCGGTTGGGACAGATACCAGATTGCCGATAAGGTCCTTAACGGCTTTATCAAAAATCCGCCATTCACCAACCAGCTCTATCAGCAGGAGCGTCTGAGGCAAATGGAGCAAAATGTCGAGGCCCTGAAAATTTATCTTGCTCCCGAAGCCCTTGGGGAAATTGCGATTCAATATCGTCAGGCGATTCAGAAGTCACCTTTAGACTGGCGTTTGCATTGGAAATATGGAAAATTTTTAACGGAAGGTTTGAAAGATTATAAGGCTGCGGCCGAACAGGGTCGTTTGGTGGGGCAGTTTTTGCCGCATTCTTATTTAGTACACACTACATTGGGGGCGGTCTCACGCGGATTAGGGGATATTGATCAAGTTGTCGCTCAATACGAGGAGGCGATACAAATCAAGCCTACTTGTATTGAGGCGCATTACTTCCTGGGGTGGGTATATCAGAAGCAGGGCAGGATTGATGAGTCTATGGAACATTATTCCGAAACTCTGCGGCTACAGCCGACTCACGTTCCGGCATATAATAATCTGGTTGAGATATTGTTTAAGCAGGGCAAAGTTGATCAGGGTATTGAAATATGCCGCAAGGCTTTGCTTTTTGTCCCGGGAAGTGCAATTCTGCATTGCAATTTGGGTATTATGTTGGATAAACAGGGCAATAGATCCGAGGCCATCAAAGAGTTTAACAAAGCTACAATGTTAGACCCGAACTCAACTAAAATACGCAGAGTTATGGAAACTATCCTGAAAAAAGGCAATTGACCCGGCCTGAAAACATCACCGTTTTTTGTCAAAGTACTTTTTAGCCTGCGTAAATGCAAAATCGATGGAATTTCGGCGCAATCCTTTGGAGAAAAAGGATTTTTGAGATAGAAAAGGCTTTTTTGCAATTATATAAGGTTTACCCTTGCATTTTTTATGTAATATCATATATTTATCGTTTCCGATGGGGTAAATCCCATCCTAAGTTAAAAATAAATAGAACAGGAGTGTATTTAATGTCGAGAGAGTGTTTCTTTACGGGCAAGCGAACCATATCGGGCAGAAGTATAGCCCGGCGTGGTAAGGCTAAATATCTTGGCGGTGTTGGTAAAAGAGTAACCGGCAGCACCAAAAGAAAGTTTAAGCCGAATATACAAAAGGTTCGTGCGGTTGTTAACGGCAAGGTTTGTAGAATTAAAGTCTCAGCCAAAGCCATTCGTATGGGTCTTGTGCAGAAGCCTCCAAAGCGGGATTACAAACCCGCCGACTGACAAAGCATGTTATCAAGAATTTTCTTTATAGCGGGGCGGGTTCTGCCTCGCTTTTTTTCTTTCGGTGTGGATTGAAAATGGCAAAGAAAATTGACCAGAACCAGGTCATAAAAGTCGCTAAATTATCCCGGCTGGCTTTAACCGAAGACGAGGTCCAGGAATTTACCGGGCAATTAAGCGCAATCCTGGAATATGTCGAAAAAATGAATGAGCTGAACACAACAGGTGTTGAGCCGTTGGCGCATTGTTTGCCGGTCAGTAATGTTTTGCGCGAAGATTCCGCCAGGGAGTCACTCGGTACAGAGAAGGTTTTAGCTAATGCACCCCAGAGGGATGATGAGTTTTTCAAAGTGCCGAAAATACTGGATGATGGTTCCGGTGCGTAATAGAAAGTCTTAAAACGGATTTGGAGGTATTAGAACATGAAGGCGAATTATTTAATATGTTCTTTGTTTATGTCTTTGTTTTTGATTGGTTGTGCACAGATGGAGAAAAAAATGAACTCAATTCCGCCGGGCACTCAGCAATCCCAGAAGTTTGAAAAGAAAATAACAACCACTGTAAGCTGTAATTATTTGCTGTTTCTGCCGGAAGACTACGGGAAAAAACGGCAGAGCTGGCCTTTGATGGTATTTCTGCACGGTGCCGGCGAACGCGGTAGTGTTTTGAACAAGGTAAAGGTGCACGGTCCGCCGAAGATAGTCGAAAACAGAAAGGATTTTCCTTTCATCCTGGTTTCTCCGCAGTGTCCCGAAGGGGATTGGTGGACGGAGAAAGTTGAAGTGCTCATAAATCTTGTGGATGATATCGCGGCTCGGTATAAGGTCGATAAGAAAAGGATTTATCTGACGGGTTTGAGTATGGGCGGGTATGGCACCTGGGCCCTTGCCTCCGCTTATCCCGAACACTTTGCGGCTATAGCGCCAATTTGCGGCGGCGGCAGTCGTATAATGTCCTTGAGACTCAAAGATATACCCATCTGGGTTTTCCACGGAGCAAAAGACCCGGTGGTCCCGCTCGAAGAAGCCGAAGAAATGGTCAATGCCATCAGAAAACGTGGCGGAGACGTCAAATTCACAATCTATCCCGACGCCGGCCATGATTCCTGGACCGAGTCGTACAACAATCAGGAACTTTATGACTGGTTCCTTGAGCATCGTAAACAATAGCAAGACTTAATGATATGATTTATAACGATGGAAGAGTTAAGTGCAAAGGAATTGCGCGATAAAATCGCGGCCGGACAAATAAGCAGCGTCGAAGCGACTAAAGCTGTTTTTCAGTGTATAGATAAGCTTGAGCCAATCATTGGTGCTTATATCAGCACTTATCATGACATGGCGTTGGAAACAGCCGCGGACATTGATCGGCGCATAGCCGCGGGCCAATCCGTAGGGCAGCTTGCAGGTGTCCCTGTCGCGATAAAAGACAATATGTGCACGACTTTCGGAGCTACTACCTGTGCTTCGAAGATATTGGAAAATTTCCACGCACCCTACAACGCCACGGTTGTTGAAAAACTTCTGGCTGCCGATGCCGTAATAGTCGGCAAAGCAAATATGGATGAGTTTGCGATGGGTTCGAGCACGGAAAACTCCGGCCTGAAGCAGACAGTCAATCCGTGGGACACCTCCCGTGTACCGGGTGGAAGCAGTGGCGGTTCCTGTGCGGCGGTAGCGGGGCGGCTGTGTTTTGCCGCACTCGGCTCGGATACAGGTGGTTCGATTCGCCAGCCCGCCAGTTTCTGCGGAGTCGTTGGCTTAAAGCCGACATACGGCTGTGTCTCTCGATACGGACTTGTTGCTTACGGTTCGAGCCTGGATCAAATCGGGCCTATAACACAAACCGTTGCTGATTCGGCTTTGATGATGAATGTCATAGCCGGTCACGATCCCTTCGACAGCACAAGCGTTGATGAAAATATTAGTCTTGTCTGTGATTATCTTGAAAAACTCGATCAACCTCTGGATAAGCTTAAGATTGCAATTGTCCCCCAATTCGCCGCCGGCGCCGACCGGCAGGTGCAAAAGGCAATCACCGAAGCGATTGAGGTATATAAAAAGCTCGGAGCCGAAATCATAGAAGTAAATATGCCTCATCTGGATTACGCTATTGCCGCCTATTATCTCATTGCTACCGCTGAGGCATCGAGTAACCTGGCTCGATACGATGGTGTTCATTACGGTCATCGAAGCGAAAAAGCCGAAGATTATATCGAGGTCTATTCCAAATCCCGCGCCGAGGCGTTCGGCCAGGAAGTTAAGAGACGAATTATGCTCGGAACCTATGCCCTTTCGAGCGGCTATTACGATGCTTACTATTTGAAGGCACTCAAGGTTAGAAATTTAATACGTGCCGATTTCACCGGCGTTTTCGAAAAGTGCGATTGCATTATGATGCCGGTTTCCCCGACGACGGCTTTCAAAATAGGAGAAAAGGTCGATGACCCTCTGACGATGTATCTTTCCGATATTTATACGATAGCCGCCAATTTAGCCGGCATCCCGGGCATAAGTGTCCCTTGTGGTTTCGACGATAATAATCTTCCGATAGGCCTGCAGATACTTGCACCCGCCTTCGGAGAGGATAAGTTACTGCGGATAGCGAGAATGTTTGAAAACCAGACCGACTGGCATAAAAGAAAAGCGCCGGATATTAGTTAAGAAGAGAAAATGAGCAGCGACTTGCACTACAAACTTATAGTTGGATTGGAAATCCACGTACAGCTTTGCACGAAAAGCAAAATGTTCTGCGGCTGTGCGGTGGAGTTTGGCCAAAAGCCCAATAGCAGGGTATGTCCGGTGTGTCTTGGTATGCCAGGCGTCTTGCCCGTCATGAATAAGAGGGCGTTTGAATACTCTGTTCTTGTCGGGTTGGCCCTCAATTGCGAGATAGCTCAATTCACAAAGTGGGACAGAAAAAGCTATTACTACCCTGATTTGCCGAAGAACTACCAGATAAGCCAGTATGATTTGCCGCTAAGTGCAAACGGCTATATTGAAATACCTCTTGAATCCGGCAAGACTAAAAACATCAGAATTACAAGAGCACACCTCGAAGAGGATGCCGGCAAGAATGTGCACACGGCGGGTAATTTTTCTCAGGTGGATTTGAACAGGACCGGCACGCCTCTTTTGGAGATTGTTACCGAACCGGATATGAACAGCGCCGCTGAAGTCCGGGCGCTGGCCGTTGAACTTCAGAGAATGGTAAGGTTCCTGGGCGTCTCGGAGGCCGATATGCAAAAGGGACACATGCGCTTCGAGCCGAATATTAATTTGATTATCACCAGAGACGGCGTCGAATACAAAACGCCCATAGTCGAAATCAAAAACCTCAACAGTTTCCGGGCGCTTGAAAGAAGTGTCGATTACGAACAGGCAAGGCAGCTTGATGAGTTTTTAGAGACCGGCCTTGTGATGGGAATGGGTAATAAAACAACCCGTGGCTGGGACGATGAAAAAGAGATAACCGTACTGCAAAGAGAAAAAGAAGAGGCCCACGATTACCGGTATTTTCCCGACCCCGACCTTGTGCCTGTGAAATTGACTCCCCAATGGCTCGATGAAATTCGGGCGAATCTGTGTGAGCTGCCGATTAAAAGACAACTGCGCTACGTTGAGCAGTACAAGCTCAGTGATTACGACGCGGGCGTATTAACCGCTGATCGTTCGACATCGGACTTGTTCGACGAAGCGGTCAAGGCCGGCGCCGACCCGAAGAGGGTTTGTAATATAATAACGCAGACCGGCTTGAAAATTGCAAATGAAAAGGGGTGCAGTTCGGGTGATTTAGGACTCAAACCACAAAGTGTTGCGAATTTGGCGGGAATGATTGAAGGCGGTACTATCAGTGCCGGCTCCGCAGGACAAATATTTGAGGCGATGGTGGATACCGGTAAAGAGCCTGAAATTCTGGCAGAAGAGCTCAACCTGATTCAAAAAAGTGATGCGGGCGAGCTGGAAGCGATAGTTGACAAGGTCCTTGCGGACAATCCCAAGGCCGTTGAGGATGTCACCGGCGGCGGCAAAAAAAGCAAAAAGGCCCTGGGCTTTTTATTAGGTCAGGTTATGCAGAAATCAAAGGGCCAGGCGAATCCAAAAGTCGTTTCCGAAATTCTCGCAAAGAAACTTGGTTAAGATTCCATAACAAATACATGGAGATAAAAAATGAAGATAGAAAAAAGCTGCAATGTAAGCAAAAGTGCAGTCGAAGTCGAGGGTGCCGAAGGTGTGGAAATAAGATGGCTTATTTCCAAAGACGATGGGGCGGAAAATTTCTGTATGCGGATGTTTGAAATACAGCCGGGCGGGCATACCCCTTTACATACTCACCCTCACGAACATGAGGTTTTTGCAATTGAAGGCAGCGGAATCTTTGTGTACGAAGGAAAAGAGCATGAGTTCGGCGCCGAATATGTGGTATTTGTTCCTGGCGGCAGGGAACACCAGTTCAGGAATGCCGGCGACTGCGTTTTGAGAATGCTTTGCCTTATTCCGGCATCGGCAGGATAAGAGTGAAGTGCAAATCCAAAAAACCACTTCGGTCCGGGTAAAAAAACTCCAGATAACACATAAAGCTCGACTGAGCAATATTATCACAAACGAAAGACGATGAAGGCAGATGCGAAATTAATTATTTGTTCAGCGGGCTTGTTCCTTTTGGTATTATCGACTTTCGCATACGCAGACACCGATTGGTCATATAAGAGCAGATATAGTGTATCTTTTCCAATCATTGATAAATGGGAAGGCTCTGTAATCTCGGAGTTGCGTTATCAGGATGATATGAGTGACCATCATTATTCCCATTTGGAAGCGGTCCTGGGCTATGACTTCTTAGATTGGTTGGAATTAGGAACAAGTTACCGGTATGTATCAAGGGCAACTGACGACGGATGGAAAAGAGAGAATCGACCGAGTATTTATGCTGAACTCAAATGGAGCTGGGCGGATTTCGATTTCAGTAATAATAATAAGCTGGATTACAGAATCAGAGAAGACAACGAAGATATTTTCAGATATAAAAACAAACTCACAATAGAATATCCTGTAGAATGGACTGCACTGAAAATTTCACCATACGCTTCAGAAGTGATTTTCTGGGATTTTGATGTAGGGCAGTTAAATGGATATCGGCTCGAAGCAGGATTTTCGATGCAGCTTCTGAAAAATTCAGAGTTATGCGTTGCGTATCAGTTCGGCAACGACAAAAAAAGCGATGACTGGACGGATACTAATTATCTGATTAC